>JACDQN010000009.1 GCA_015657575.1 Sphingopyxis sp. | reverse complement strand
TTCCCCGATACCGGCCCCGATGGCGAGCGATGTGCTGCGCACGCATACCTCTCCGGTGCAGATCCGCACGATGATGGCGCAGAAGCCGCCGATCCGCATCATCGCGCCGGGCCGCACCTATCGCAGCGATTCGGACGCGACGCACACGCCGATGTTCCACCAGGTGGAAGGTCTCGTCATCGACCGCGGCGTCCATATGGGGCACCTCAAATGGACGCTCGAAACCTTTCTCAAGGCCTATTTCGAGACCGACGATATCGTGCTGCGCCTGCGCCCGAGCTATTTCCCCTTCACCGAGCCGTCGGCCGAGGTCGATGTCGGCTATAAGCAGGAAAAGGGCCGCCGCATCGTCGGCGGCAACGGCGACGACGAAGGTCATGCGTGGATGGAACTGCTCGGCAGCGGCATGGTCAACCGCCGCGTGATCACGAATTGCGGCTCGATCCCGACGTCTGGCAGGGCTTTGCCTTCGGGGTCGGCGTCGACCGGCTCGCGATGCTCAAATATGGCATGGACGACCTTCGTGCCTTCTTCGATGGCGACCTGCGCTGGCTGGCGCATTATGGATTCAACGCGCTGTCGGTCCCGACACTCAGCGGGGGGATTTCGGCATGAAGATCACCCTCGACTGGCTCCGCGAGCATCTGGATGGCGACTATGAGGTCGCCGATGTCGTCGCGACATTGAACCGCATCGGCCACGAGGTCGAAGGCGTCGAGAATCCGGCCGAGAAACTCGCCGGCTTCCGCGTCGCCAAGGTACTGACCGCCGAGAAACATCCGCAGGCCGACAAGTTGCAGGTGCTGACCGTCGATAGCGGCGACGGCGGTGCGCCGCTCACCGTCGTCTGTGGCGCCCCCAATGCGCGCGCGGGCCTCGTCGGCGTGCTCGGGCTGCCCGGCGCGGTCGTGCCCGCGAACGGCATGGAGCTGAAGGTCGCCGCCGTGCGCGGGGTCGAATCGAACGGCATGATGTGCTCGACGCGCGAGCTCCAGCTCGGCGACGACCATGACGGGATCATCGAACTGCCCACCGACGCGCCGGTGGGCACGCCCTTCGCCGATTATGCGGGCGCAGGTGATCCGGTGATCGACATTTCGATCACCCCGAACCGGCAGGATTGCATGGGCGTGCGCGGCATCGCGCGCGACCTCGCCGCCGCCGGGCTCGGCACGTTGAAGCCGCTCGCCGTCCCGACGATCGAAGGCGAAGGCCCGCCCGCGACCGAAATCCGCACCGACGCCCCCGACGCCTGCCCGGCTTTCTACGGCCGCACGATCGCGGGTGTCGACAACAAGGTCGCAACCCCCGAGTGGATGCGCCGCCGGCTGGAAGCGATCGGCCAGCGCTCGATCTCGGCGCTCGTCGACATCAGCAATTATGTGATGTTCGACCTCGGCCGCCCCAGCCACATCTATGACCGCGCGAAGCTGCACGGCGCGCTCGTCGCGCGGCGCGCGAAGCCGGGCGAGACCGCCATGGCGCTCAACGGCAAGCAATATGCGCTGACGGACAGGATGACCGTGATCGCCGACGACCGCGAGGTGCACGACATCGCGGGCATCATGGGCGGCGAGCATTCGGGGTGCAGCGAGGAAACGACCGACGTCCTGATCGAGATCGCCTATTTCACCCCCGAACGCATCGCGCTGACCGGACAGGCGCTCGGCCTCACCAGCGACGCGCGCACGCGCTTCGAACGCGGGTCGACCCGGCCTTCCTCGACGAAGGCACCGCGATCGTGACGCGTTATGTCCTCGACATCTGCGGCGGCACGCCGTCGCAGGTGACGCGCGCAGGCGCGCCGCCGGTCGAGGCGAAGACGATCGATTACGACCCGGCGCTGTCGGCGACGCTCGGCGGGATCACGATCGAGCCCGCGAAACAGCGCGCCATTCTCGAATCGCTCGGCTTCGGCATTACCGAAGGCGCACGCTGGCAGGTCGCCGTGCCGAGCTGGCGCCGGGATATCGACGCCGCCCCCGACATCGTCGAGGAAGTCACGCGCATCACCGGTTTCGACGCGATCGCCTCGGCCCCGCTGCCGCGCACCGACGGAGTAGCCAAGCCGACCGCGACGCCCGAGCAGATGATCGAACGCCGCGTGCGCCGCGCCGCCGCATCGGCGGGCTTCCACGAAGCGGTCACCTGGTCGTTCATCAGCGAAAAGGAAGCCGCGCCCTTTGGCGGCGGCACGTGGAGCCTTGCGAACCCGATCAGCGAAGACCTCAAGGTCATGCCGCCCGTCGCTGCTGCCCGGGCTGCTCGCCGCGGCCGCGCGCAACCAGAACGCGGCGCCGACAGCATCCGCCTGTTCGGAGATCGGGCGCCGATACCTTGGAACCGCCGA
>JACDQN010000405.1 GCA_015657575.1 Sphingopyxis sp. | reverse complement strand
GCCCGTCACATGGGAAGGGCGCACGATCCCCGAAGTGCTGCGATCGGGGGGATCATGCGAAGATCGCGGCCTGGCGGAAACGCCAGGCGGAAGATCAGACACGGTTACGCAGGCCGGACCTTTGGGAGCGTCATGTCGATGCTCGGGCCCGACCTGCCTCTGGCGCGCGGCGAAAAGAAAAGGACTAGAGGACATGAACCTCATCCAGACGATCGAAGCCGAAGAAATCGCCAAGGCTGGCAAGACCATTCCGACCTTCCGTCCCGGCGACACGCTGAAGGTCGGCGTCAAGGTGGTCGAAGGCGAACGCACTCGTGTGCAGAATTTCGAAGGCGTGTGCATCGCACGCTCGAACAAGGGCATGGGCTCCAACTTTACCGTGCGCAAAATGTCGTTCGGCGAAGGTGTCGAGCGCGTGTTCCCGCTCTATTCGCCGAATATCGACAGCATTACCGTCGTCCGCAAGGGCGCCGTCCGTCGTGCGAAGCTTTACTATCTGCGTGGTCGCACTGGTAAATCGGCTCGTATTGCGGAACGCCGCGATTACCGGTCGGAAGCCGGCGAAGGCTAAGGAGAGCTTTTCTCACCCAAAGCCGAAACAGCTTTCAAAAACGACCGGTTCCGCCAACAGGCAGAGCCGGTCGTTTTCTTTTGGGCAAAGCGAATTTGATGCAAGCGTCCGTCCTCCCGTTCCAGCCGATACGGCGCGCCTTCCTTGCCGCGGTGCTCGCGTTCGGCGTGTCGGGCGAGGCGATGGCGCTCACCAATGCGCAGCTTCTGGTGCGCGCGGCGCGGCGACAGGTCGGTGTCACGCTGACCTATGATCCCGCCTATACGGTGCTGCGTTTCCCAAACGGCGATGTCGACCGCGCCAAGGGCGTGTGCACCGATGTCGTGATCCGCGCCTTTCGCGATGCGCTGGGCGCCGATCTCCAAGCCCTTGTAAACGCCGACATGCGCGCCAATTTTGGAGTCTATCCGAAAAACTGGGGGCTCGGCCGCCCCGACCGCAACATCGACCACCGCCGCGTGCCCAACCTTGCGGCCTATTGGCGGCGGCAGGGCGCGGCGTTGCCCGTCACCGATGATCCGGCCGACTGGCGCCCAGGCGACATCTTCACCCAGATGGTCGACGGCCGCCTGCCGCATACCGGGATTGTGTCCGACCGCAAGGATACGACCGGCGTGCCGCTCGTGCTCCACAATATCGGGGGCGGGACGCGCGAGGAGGATGCGCTGTTCAAGCATAAGCTGACCGGCCATTTCCGCTGGAAAGTCTGAGTTTAAGTTATGTTTTCCACCTGAGTTTCTTGCCTTGAGGAGTGAGTAAATGGGTTATCGTATCGTGGTCGCCGGCGCGACGGGCAATGTCGGGCGCGAAGTGCTCGCCATCCTGGCCGAGCGTGAATTCCCGATTGCCGAACTGGCCGCGGTCGCATCGTCGCGCAGCCAGGGCGACGAGATCGAGATCGGCGATACCGGCAAGACCGTCAAATGCCAGAATATCGAGAATTTCGACTGGTCCGGCTGGGACATGGCGATCTTCGCGATCGGCAGCGACGCGACCGCGATCCACGCACCGAAGGCGGCGGCGGCGGGCTGCGTCGTGATCGACAACTCGTCGCTCTATCGCATGGACCCCGACGTGCCGCTGATCGTGCCCGAGGTGAACGCGGAGGCGATCGACGGCTATACGCGCAAGAATATTATCGCGAACCCCAATTGCTCGACCGCGCAGATGGTCGTCGCGCTGAAGCCGCTGCACGATGCCGCGACGATCAAGCGCGTCGTC
>JACDQN010000404.1 GCA_015657575.1 Sphingopyxis sp. | reverse complement strand
GATGTCATAGCCGAAGGTCGGCGAATAGCTGAGCGTCGTGCCCTGATGCGGCTGATCAGGTCGAGCCAGGCGAGCGGACGGCGGGCGAAATCCTCGGTCTTCAGATAATCGACCGACACCTGGTTCGCGACCGGCGAGAGCAGGCAGCCGACAAGGCCCATGTCGTGATACCAGGGCAGCCACGAAATGCAGCGGTCGCTGTCCTGCAGCTGCATCCCGTGCGAGTGGGCGGCGAGATTGTTGAGCAGCGCGCCGTGCGTCACGGCGACGCCGTGCGGGAAGCGCGTCGAGCCGCTGCTGTACTGGAGGTAGCAGGTCTCGTCGGTCTTCTGTTCGGGCAGCGCGGCGACGGGCGCGGGACGCTGTTCGAATTCGCTCCAGTCGATCGGCTGCACCTTCTGCTGTTCGGCTGCTTCGGTCGCCATGGCGGCGATTTCGGGCGGGAAAAACAGCATCTTGGGGTCGCAGCTGGTCAGCTGGACGACGAGCTGGCCGACATAGGAGTCGCGCCCGCCGAAGCTCGTCGGGAGCGGCAGCGGCACCGGCCAGGCGCCGGCATAGATGGTGCCGAAGAAGAGCGCGGCGAACTCGCGGCCGGTTTCGGCGATCAGTGCGATGCGGTCGTCCGGCTGCACACCCGCGGCGATCAGGCGGTAGGCCGTGGCCATCGCATCGGCGCGCAATTCGCTGTAGGAATAGGCGTGCGTCAGCTTGCCGCGCGGATCGTGGAAATTGAGCCCGCGCGAGCCCGACGCGGCATAATCGAGTGCTTCGCCCACGGTGGCGAAGTCCGAAAAGCGGCGCGGCTGGGCGCATTCGGTCGGCGTCGGCACGAGCGCGTCCGCCGAAGCAAGGTCGGTATCGGTCATAGGGGGTGCGACATCCCGCGATAGGGGCCGCGCGGCAACAAGCATGTCATCTTTTTGAGCCATGTACCGTGCGCGAGCCTGTTGTTGTTTGAACAAAACGCCCATTTCCGGGCTTTGGCGCCCGATATGGCGGTGTTGATCGTTCTCAATCGGGCCCGACTGTGGCACAAACATGGCATATGGCCAACCGCCGCGCCCCATCCGACCGTTCGAAAAGGCCTCTCGGTGCAGCCAAGCTCGACGAACTGGCGCTTGCCTATGTCGCGCGATTCGCCACGAGCCGCGCCAAACTGCTGCGCTATCTGTCCAGAAAAGTCCGCGAATCCGAATGGATGGGCGATGGTGACGCCATGACGGCATGCGAAGCGATCGCCGACCGGATGGAGCGTTTGCGCTATCTCGACGACAAGCAATATGCCGCCATGCGCGCGGGCGCGATGACGCGGCGGGGGCTGGGGGTACGGCGGGTGAAAGCGCAGCTCTATGTCGATGGAATCGCCGAGGCAGACAGCGGCAAGGCGATCGAGGCGGCGGAGGGCGCCGCGGTCACGGCGGCGGTCGGGTTCGCGCGGCGACGCCGGTTCGGACCCTTTGCCGTGAGCGCGAGCGACGACCCGAAGCAGCGCGAGCGGCAAATCGCCGCCTTTTTGCGGGCGGGGCACAGCATGACGATCGCCCGCCGCATCCTCGCCGTTCCGCCGGGGGATGAGCAGGCGCTGGCGGCGCTGGACGCCGACGCGGCGCTCGATTAGGTCCGCACGAACCGTTCCCGCGAAAGGATTTTTCATGCGCGCGATCCTGACAGCCTTCGCCCTCTCGCTCGCGCTGCCGATGGCAGCCTGCAGCAGGGATGCGAGCGAAGCGCAGAGCGCGGCGACGATTCCGGTGACGATCGCGATGGCCGGACAGTCGCACCGCTTCGACGTCGAGGTCGCGCGCAGCGACGAGGAGCAGAAGCAGGGGCTGAAGCTCCGCACCAGCCTTCCCGGCGACGGCGGCATGATCTTTCCGTTCGAGAAGCCGCGGATCGCGAGCTTCTGGATGCAGGACACGCTGATCCCGCTCGACATGCTCTTCATCCGCGCCGACGGCAGCATCGACCGCATCGCCGAAAACACCATTCCCGGATCGCTCGAACCCGTCGCGAGCGGCGGTGAGGTTTCGGCGGTGCTCGAACTCGCGGGCGGGACCGCCGCGAAGCTCGGCATCGACGAGACGGCGAAGGTGACGTGGACCGACAAGAAATAGCGTCGCGCCGCGCTGTTTGCGGCTTGCCGACAGCCCTTTATTGCCTGTAAACGCCGCAGCCATGAGCATTTTGGGCAAGATTTTCACCTGGTGGGACGGCGCGACCGTCGGCACGCTGCTGAACAGCTGGAGCACGGGCGAGAAGGTCGGCGAGGACAGCCTCGGCAACCGCTATTATCGCGCGAAAAAGGGCAACCGCCGCTGGGTGATCTATAACGGATCGAACGACGCAAGCCGCGTTCCGCCCGAATGGCACGGCTGGCTGCACGGCACGCTCGACGAACTGCCGACCGACGTGCTTCCCGCGCCCCGCGCGTGGGAGAAGGAACCGAGCGCGAACCTGACCGGCAGCCTTGGCGCCTATCGTCCGGCGGGTGCGCTCGAACGCGGCGGCCAGCGCGCCGCGGCGACCGGCGACTATGAGGCCTGGCGGCCCGGCGCCGAGTGAAGCCCCGCATGTCGCGCCAGATTTCGACCGCGCTGATCGCGCTGCTGGCTGCGAGTGCGCTGACCGCCTGCGACCGTTCGCCCCAAGGCAATGGCAGCGCAACGGTCCAGACGAGCCTCAAGTCCGAACGCGTGCCGCAGGAAGTCGGAGGCATCGAGGGCGCGACGCCGATGGGCGAGCGCGTCGCGGTCGTCGGCCTGCTCAACAAGCGCAATGGTCTGGTCCGCGAACTCGAGATGAAGCCCGGCGAATCGGCGCGCGTCGGCCGCGCGATCGTGCGCCTGCGCGCATGCGAAGCGACCGCACCGTGGGAGGATCCGCCCGAGACCGGCGCCTTCGTCCAGCTGACCGTTCAGGATCAGCGCGACGATAGATGGTATCGCGTCTTTTCGGGCTGGATTTTCCGCGAGCGGCCCGACCGCAACATCATCCAGCACCCGATCTATGATGTCTTCGTCAAAAGCTGTGCGATGACATATCCGGGCGGCGAGCCCGTCCAGCGGTCGGCGCCGAGCGCTGCCGCGCCCAAGGCGTCGAGCGCGCCCAGTCGCCCGCGACGAACGGCGGCGAGGGAACGTCGCCGGCTCCCGAAACGACGCCCGCGGCGCCGAAGGCTACGCCGCCGCCGGCACCTTCCGACAGCACCGAGTAAAGTCGCGCCAGATAGTCGCGCTGGGAGATTTCGATCGCACCCAGGGTGGCGAGGTGCGGCGTGATGAACTGGCAGTCGAGCAATCGCCAGCCGCCGGCGATCAGCCGCGCGACCAGATGCGCGAGCGCGACCTTCGACGCGTCGCGCGCGCGGCTGACCATCGATTCGCCGAAAAAGGCGCGGCCGAGCGTCACGCCGTAAAGTCCGCCAACGAGCGCGCCGTTCGACCAGCATTCGACGCTGTGCGCATGGCCGAGCCGGAACAGGCGTTCGTAGCTCGCCTTGATGACGGGGTTGATCCAGGTAGTCGGCCGGTCGGCGGCCGCCTCGGCGCAGAGTGCCATCATATCCCCGAACGCGGTGTCGGTGGTGACGTGGAAGCGATCCGAGACGATCACTTTGCGAAGGCTGCGCGACAGATGAAAGCCGTCGAGCGGCAGGATCGCGCGCAGCCGCGGTTCGACCCAATGCACCGACGGGTCGTCCGCCCCGTCGGCCATCGGGAAAAGCCCCTGCGCATAGGCGCTGAGCAGCAGCGCAGGGTCGATCGTTTCCTGATGTCGCGTCAGGACTTGGGCTTCACGAATTTCAGCGTCATGCGATCCGATTCGCCGATCGCCAGGTATTTTTCGCGGTCCTTGTCGCCCTCGCGCAGGTTCGGCGGCAGCGTCCAGACGCCCTTTTCATAATCCTTCGTATCCTTGGGATTGGCGTTGATCTCGCTTTCGGCGGCAAGCTTGAAGCCCGCGGCTTCGGCAAAGGCGACGACCGAGCTTTTCTTCATATAGCCCGATTTTTCTTCCTTCGCGCTGTCGTCGCTTTCGTTCAGGCGGTGCTCGACGACACCAAGCGTACCGCCGGGCTTCAGCATCGCGAAAATTTGCTTGAACGCGTTGGCGGTGTTGTCGGTGCCGTCGAAACGCCAGTTGTGGACGTTACGGAAGGTCAACACGACGTCGGCGCTGCCGTCGGGGACCTTGGGGTTCGTGCCCGCATTCGGGAACTCGGCGAGCTTCACTGCGCCATAAGTGCCGGCATCCGCAGCCTGCTTTTCCTTCACGCGATTGAGCCCGCGCTCCCACGGCGCCGCCGCATAAAGGGTGCCGCCGCCGCTCTTCGTCAGCGGGGCGAGGATTTCGGTATACCAGCCGCCGCCGGGCCACAGTTCGACCACCGTATCGCCGGGCTTCACGCCGAAAAAGGCGAGCGTCTGGGTAGGGTTGCGATATGTGTCGCGCAGAGTGTTTGCCGCGCTGCGCGTCGGCGCGGCAACCGCGGCGGCGATCGGGTCACCGCTCTTGGGCGCGGCGTGCGCCGCGTGGCCGGCGTGGCCATCGTGCTGCGTCGCGGCAGCGGGGGTAACGATCAGGGCGGCAGTACTTGCAACCAGCAACAGGACACGCATATGGGCACCTCTCTCCAGGGGGATGGCCCCTGTTTGCGAAGGGATGCGCGGCAATGCAAGTGTCGATGCTGTCGATAGGGGTCGGCGCCGCGCTGCTGTTCGGCGTCGCCGAGATCGCCAACTGGCGCCGCAACAACCGGCGCGACGTCGACCGGGTCGGTTTCATGCCGTGGCGCGGGATCGCGCTCGCCTCGGCGGCGGTCGCGATTTTTGCGACGGCTTTTGCGCTGAAGCCCTGACGGGCGTCAGAGGCAAGCCTCGAGATACGGCTGGTCGAAGCCGTATTGGCGCGCCTTTTCCAGCGTATAGGGGCGTAGGCCCATCGCGCGATATTCGCCGATGATCTTGCCGTCTTTGTCCTCGTCCTGATATTCGAACTTGAACAATTCCTGCGTGACGATGACGTCGCCTTCCATGCCGATCACCTCGGTCACGTTGGTGACGCGGCGCGAACCGTCGCGCAAACGCTTGATCTGGACGATCAGATCGACCGAGTCGGCGATCTGCTTCGAGATCGCTTCCTTCGGAATCTTGATGTCGCCCATCAGCACCATATTCTCCATACGGCCGAGGCATTCGCGCGGGCTGTTCGAGTGGAGCGTACACATCGAGCCGTCGTGACCCGTGTTCATCGCGGCGAGGAGGTCGAAACACTCCGCGCCGCGGACTTCGCCCATGATGATGCGGTCGGGACGCATACGCAGCGCGTTCTTGACGAGGTCGCCCATGTGGATCGCGCCATTGCCCTCGAGGTTCGCGGGGCGCGTTTCGAGCGGCAGCCAGTGCGG
>JACDQN010000403.1 GCA_015657575.1 Sphingopyxis sp. | reverse complement strand
GCCTCGAGCGCCGCCAGTTCGTGAGTGTTGCCGAGCACGTGCGCGCCGAGTTTCTGGCGATCGACCGCCCCGGCCGTGGTGCCGGGGAAGCGCGCCTCGATCGCCGCGACGAGCGCGCCGCCGGGGCCCTGCAGCCGGTGCACCTCGGCGTCGGCATCGAAGACGGGAACGCCTTCGCGCTCGAACATCATCGCCGCGGTCGACTTCCCCATGCCGATCGACCCGGTGAGGCCGAGGATGAAGGGACGGCGAAGGCGCGAGCCGGAGCGCGGGCGATGAGTCATGCGGTCAGCAGCGCGCGCAAATCCTCGTCGCGGCCCTCGGGCGGGGTGGCGCCAAAGAACAGCTCGAAGGCGAGCGCCGCCTGGCCGATCAGCATGTCGAGCCCATCGACGGTGTCGAGCCCCCGCGCTTCGGCCGCCCGGAGCAGGCCGGTCTGCAGCGGCGAATAAACGAGGTCGTAAACGATCGCATCGCCCGGGAGCGGCGCCAGGTCGAGGTCGAGCGGCGGCTGGCCGTTCATGCCGAGGCTGCTCGCATTGACGAGCAGCGCCGCGGGGGGAAGCGGCGCGTCGAGCGCGACGACGTCGCCCTTGAGCCCGAAGGTCGCGAGCAGCCCCATCGCCTTGAGCGGCGAGCGGTTGAGGATCGTCACCTTGCCGACATGCGCGCGCGCTAGTGCAAAGAGAACCGCGCGCGCCGCGCCGCCGGCGCCGACGACCGCCACCGGCGCACCTTCTAAATCGAGTTCGGCAAGCGGCGAATAGAAACCGGCAGCGTCGGTATTCGTACCGATCAATGCGCCATCCTGCTGCCGCACGATCGTGTTCATCGCGCCGATCGATCCGCGGACGCGCCGGGATCGCCGACGAGATCCATCACCGCACCCTTGTGGGGCATCGTCACGTTGCAGCCGCGCCAGTCTGGATCGGTGCGGCGCTCTTCGATATAGGAAGCGAGATCGTCGGATTTCACATGCGCGCGGCGATAGTCGCCGGCGAGGCCGAGCGCTTCGAGCCAGAAGCCATGAATCAGCGGCGATTTCGACTGGGCGATGGGATCGCCGATAACCTCTGCGTAGGGCGTGCTCATTGCGGCGCCAATCCGGCAGCGCGCAGCCACGCAAGCAGCGGAAGCATCGGCATGCCGATGATGGTCCAGGGGTCGCCCTCGACCCGGTCGAACAATTGCACGCCCGCTCCCTCGATTTCGTAACAGCCGACGGTCCAGCGGATGCTGTCCCAGTTTTGCGCGACATAGTCGGCGATGAAGCTGTCCGACAAGGGGCGCATCCACAGCTTCGCCTCGCCGATCGCGCGCCACACAGGCGCCCCGTCGCGCGCCGCGACCGCAGCGCTGAACAGCCGGTGGCGCGCCCCCGCCATGCGGCGGAGATGGTCCGCCGCTTCGTCGGGACTCGCCGGTTTCGACAGCATCGACCCGTCGTCGAGCGCAAGCGTCGAGTCGGCACCGATCACCGTAACGCCCGGTAGCCGCGACGAGATTTTGATGGCCTTCGCCTCGGCGAGCGCATCGGCAATGTTGCGCGGCGACTGCCCGGCCGCCCGCAGCGAAGCGGTGAGCGCCTCCTCGTCGACATGCGCGGCGCTCGTTTCGAAAGCGAGCCCGGCCGCCCGCAACATCGCCGCGCGGCCGCTGCTTTGCGAGGCAAGCAGAAGCGTCATGCCGCGCCGCGATCTTCGACGAGCTTGATCACCGCGGCGGCGGTTTCCTCGATCGAGCGGCGCGTGACGTCGATCACCGGCCAGCCATTGTCGGCGAACATGCGGCGCGCATAGGCGAGCTCGGCCTTCACGCGCTCATCATCGACATAGCTCGTCTCGGGCGCCTGGTTGAGCGAGAGCAGGCGGTTGCGCCGCACCTGCACGAGCCGGTCGAGCCCGGTGGTAAGTCCGACGACCATCGGCCGCTTCAGATTGAAGAGCGCGTTCGGCGGCGGCGATTCGGGGACGATCGGGATATTTGCGGTCTTGAAACCGCGGTTGGCGAGATAGATGCTCGTCGGTGTCTTCGAGGTGCGCGAGACGCCGGCAAGGACGATGTCGGCCTGCTC
>JACDQN010000402.1 GCA_015657575.1 Sphingopyxis sp. | reverse complement strand
TGCGCCGCGAGGATCGGCCCGCGCGCCCGCGTCACCGCCGCCTCCTCGAGGCTGGCGCCAAGGTCGGCGCGCGAGCGCTGCGCCGCCGACTGCGCACTCACGGCATTGGCCGTCACCTGTTCGGCATCGCGCCGCGGCACGAAACCATCGACGAGCAGCGCGTCGTAGCGCTTCCGGTCGGCGGCCGCGCGCGCATATTCGGCGTCGGCCGCGGCGATCTGCGTCGTCATCGACCGGACATGCGCCGCCGCCAGCCGCTGCTCGGCGCCGAGCGACGCCAGCGTCGCGCGCGCCGTCGCGACCTGCGCATCGGCGTCGGCAACTGCAGCCTCGGCGGCGGCGACGCGGGTTTCATAATCGCGCACGTCAATGCGGACGAGCGGATCGCCCGCCTTCACGACCTGATTGTCCTTCACCAGCACCGCGGTGACCAGCCCGCCGACGCGCGGCGCGACCTCGCTCGAATCGGCTTGCAGATAGGCATTGTCGGTCGCCTCGGCGCTCTTCGGCGCGGTCAGCCACCAGATGCCGAGCGCGGCAACCGCAAGCGCAATGAGCCCGATCTTCCAAGCCTTCTTCGGCAATGCGAAGCGGCGGCGCGTCGGCGCGTCGGCCGCCCCCTCGGCCATGATCGCAGTCTGCGCATTCATGGGGTCAACACCAACAATGTCGAGGTTGCAGTTGCGAGCAAGCGCCCAGCCGTATCGGTCAGCTTCGCCTCGACATGGGCTACGCGCTTGCCGATCGAAATCACCCGTCCCTCGGCGCGTACCTTGCCGGTCTTGTCGGTCATCGCCTTCAGATAGGATGTCTTGAGTTCCAGCGTCGTCGTCGATTGATCGTCGCCGACCTTTGTCGCCGCTGCGATCCCACAGGCGGAATCGAGCAGGGTTGCCGCATAACCGCCATGAACGGTCCCGTGGGGGTTATAATGTTCCTTGCCGGGCACGCCCTCGAACGCAGCCCAACCGTCGCCCCATTCGACCAAGTCGAAACCGACGGTCTTGCCCATCGGCGGGCGGCTGCCGATGGCCTCAAAGACCGCCGCGATGCTCGCAATGCTCATTATCGTACCTCCAGTTCATAGCGGCGGAGGATGCTCTCACGTGTGTCCGCAAGCATCGCGTCGGACAGTCCAGGGTCGCCGACGGCACGCGCCAGCGCCACCCCGCCCACAAGCTGCGCCAGAAGTGCGCGCGATTCCGCCTTCGCATCGGCATAGCCGAGCTGTGCCAGCGGCTCCGCCAGCCGGCTCGCAATCGCTTCTACGCCGGCACCGAACCTCTTGCGCGTTTCGGGCTGCGAACGCGCGAAATCGCCCGACAGCGTCGGCAGCGGGCATCCCCGGTCGCGGCTGTCGCGATGCGCGGGCGACAGATAGAAATCGACATAGGCGCGCAGGACCGCGCGCGGATCGCCGTCGGGGTCGATCTTGTCGGTCCGCGCCCGCGCATCGGCGAACATCGTCCCGATCGCCTCCTTCACCAGCGCGTCCTTCGACGCGAAATGCGCATAGAAGCCGCCATGCGTCAGCCCGGCGCGCGCCATCACCCCCGCGACCGCGACATTGCCCGGTCCCTTCGCGCGAATTTCCTTCGCCGCCTCTTTCAGCACCCGCTCGCGGGTCTTCGCCTTGTGCTCGCTTGAATAGCGCACTTGTCGTCTCCTTTTATATGACGCATATAATATAAAGACGACAGGACACAAGACCCATGGCTTCCATCCCGCTCTCCCCCGGGCAAACCCCCGCCGCCGCAGACGCGCCCTTCGACCCCGAGTCGATGCCCAACGCACGGAAATATCTGATCTTTGCCGTGATGGCCTTCGGCCAGTTCATGGCACTGATCGACATTCAGATCGTCGCCGCTTCCTTGAACGAGGTGCAGGCGGGACTCAGCGCCGGACCCGACGAGATCAGCTGGGTGCAGACCGCCTATCTGATGGCCGAGCTCGTCATGATCCCCTTCTCGGCCTTTCTCGCGCAGGCGCTGTCGACGCGCTGGCTGTTCGCGGCGTCGGCGGGCCTGTTCACGATCGCGAGCGTGCTGTGCGGGCTCGCGTGGAGCATCGAATCGATGATCCTGTTCCGCGCCGTCCAGGGCTTCGTCGGCGGCGCGATGATCCCGACCGTCTTCGCGACCGGCTATATGCTGTTCCAGGGCAAGCAGCGCGCGATGATCCCCGCGATCCTCGGCATGGTGTCGGTGCTCGCGCCAACGCTGGGCCCCACGGTCGGCGGCTGGATCACCGACGCGATGGGATGGCGCTGGGTCTTCTTCATCAACATAATTCCAGGTGCGATGGTCACGCTGCTGATCTTGATGCTCGTCCGGGTCGACAAGCCCAATTTGCCGATGCTGCGCAAGATCGACTGGGTCCATCTCGCCTCGATGGCGGTCTTCCTCGCCGGCCTCGAATTTGTGCTCGAGGAAGGCCCGAAGCACGACTGGTTCAGCGAACCGGAGATCGCGATCGGCGCTTGGGTGTCGTTCGTCGCCTTCGGCCTGTTCCTCGAACGCTCCTTCCGCTCCGACGGGCCGATCGTGAAGCTGTCGCCCTTCCGCAAGCCGACCTTCGCCTTCGCCTGCGTCTTCAATCTGGTGATCGGCTTCGGCCTCTACGCCAGCACCTACCTCATCCCGATCTATCTGGGCCGCGTGCAGGGCTATAACGCGTCGGAGATCGGGACGACGGTGTTCGTCGCCGGACTCGCCCAGCTGCTTGGTGTGCCGATCGCGGCGGCGCTGTCGCAGAAGGTCGACCAGCGCATCGTCATCACCTTCGGGCTCAGCCTGTTTGCCGTCGGGCTCTGGATGTTCAGCTTCATGACCCCCGAATGGGGCTTCGCGGCATTGTTCTGGCCGCAGGTGGTCCGCAGCTTCGCGATCATGCTCTGCATCGTCCCCTCGGTCGGGCTCGCGCTCGGAAATTTCGAGGGGGCGGAGCTGCGCTACGCCTCGGGCCTGTTCAACCTGATGCGCAATCTGGGCGGCGCAATCGGCATCGCGCTCGTCAACACCTGGCTCGGCGACAATATGCGATTGCACATGCTACGCCTTTCCGAAGCGCTCGGCCGCTCGGCCGACGCCGCGAACGAGGCGGCGGCAGGGCTCGCGCAGCAGATCGGCCGCACGATCTCGGACCCGATGCTCGCGCAGCAAATGGCCGAAGGCACGCTCGGCCGCATCGTCGGCCGCGAGGCGCTGACGCTCGCCTTCGACGACGTCTTCCGCCTGATGTCCTATTTGTTCCTCGCGGCGCTAATCATGGTCCCCTTCTGCAAGCCGCCGCCGATCGGCGGGCCCGCGCCGAAAGATGCGCATTAGCCGACGAAATATGGGATTGGCCGCTAACGACCGGACTACGACATTCATAGCATCGTCATCCTGAACTTGTTTCAGGAT
>JACDQN010000401.1 GCA_015657575.1 Sphingopyxis sp. | reverse complement strand
CAACGCCGGCCCCCGCCCCGACGGGCACCGCGCCGACGACCCGCTAAGCGATATGGCCGACGGGGAAATCGGGGCAGGGGCGATGGGCCCGGTGGACATCCGCCGGATCCTGACGCTGCTGCCGCATCGGTATCCGATGCTGCTCGTCGACCGGGTGGAATCGATGGTGAAGGACACCTCGATCCACGCGGTCAAGGCGGTGACGATGAACGAGCCCTTTTTCCAGGGCCATTTCCCCGGCCGGCCGATCATGCCCGGCGTCCTCATCGTCGAGGCGCTGGCGCAGGCGGGCGGCATATTGGCGGTCGAATCGCTCGGTCTCGGCGGCTCGGGCAAGCTCGTCTATTTCATGGGTATCGACGGGGTGAAGTTCAGGAAGCCGGTCGAGCCCGGCGTCCTGCTCGACCTCCACGTGACCATCCTTCAGGCGAAGCGGAATATCTGCAAGTTCGAAGGCAAGGCGATGCTGGCGGGTCAACTGGCGACCGAATGCCAGTTCACCGCAATGATCGCCGATCCGCCGAGCGACTGAGCAGTATTCCACTTCGTCATCCCGGACGTGATCCGGGATCCATAGCGGCGCTGAAGTCGTGGACCCCGGATCACGTCCGGGGTGACGAGGGAGGTGTTGCATTTTCTACCATTCGTCGTTAGGGGCAGCCGCTTCGCGGGCCCCGTGACGGGGAAAGCATCGACTCAGCCTGCCGGTCGGAACCGGCGGCACAGGAGCCAAGAGATGAAAAAAGACGTTCACCCCGACTATCACATGATCACGGTCAAGATGACCGATGGCACCGAATATCAGACGCGCTCGACCTGGGGCAAAGAGGGCGACGTGATGACGCTCGAAATCGACCCGACGGCGCACCCGGCGTGGACCGGCGGTTCGGGCCGTATGCTCGACGCGGGCGGCCAGGTTGCGAAGTTCAACAAGCGCTTCGGTGGCCTTACCCTCAAGCGTTAATTCGGTCCTCAGCCGAGGACTTTTGCAAGCGCGCTTTGCCACCCGGCAAGGCGCGTTTTGCGTTTCTCGGGCTCGAGCGCGGGGGTGAAGCGTGTCGTGGTGCCGCGCATCGCGGCGGCGGCGCGCGCGAGATCGGGGTAGAGGCCTGCGCCGGTTGCGGCCAGCATCGCGGCGCCCAGCGCGGTGCTTTCGACGAAACCCGGCCGCTCCACCGGGATGTTCAGCATGTCGGCCAGATCCTGCGCCATCCAGTCGTTCGCCGCCATGCCG
The DNA here is from genome assembly GCA_015657575.1 of Sphingopyxis sp. GTDB lineage: Bacteria > Pseudomonadota > Alphaproteobacteria > Sphingomonadales > Sphingomonadaceae > Sphingopyxis. The sequence goes on along the minus strand of JACDQN010000401.1, from coordinate 9,051 downwards.
CCGTCGATGCGGACTTCAGCCCAATCGACCCCGTCGGCGGCGAACGCCGATTTGAGGTCGTGCGCCTGATAGGCCTGCGCCTCCAGTGCCGCGCGCGCGACATGCGCCTTGGTGCTGGCAAAGCTGAGCCCTGACAGCGCCGCAAGCGCATCGGGCCGCCAGTGCGGCGCGCCGAGGCCCGACAGGGCGGGAACCAGATAGACGCCGCCGGTATCGGCGACCGAGCGCGCCAGACCTTCGCTCTCGCCCGCGCTCGCGAGCAGGCCGAGCCCATCGCGCAGCCATTTGATCAGGCTGCCCGCGACGAACACCGACCCTTCGAGCGCATAGCTGCGGACGTCGCCCTCCTGCACCAGCACCGTCGCGAGCAGGCGGTTGTTCGAGACCGGCCGCGCCCCGCCGCTGGCCGACAGGATGAAGGCGCCTGTTCCGAAGGTCGCTTTCGTCTGCCCCGGTGACAGGCACGCCTGGCCGATCGTAGCGGCCTGCTGATCTCCCGCCATGCCCGAAATCGGGATCGCGCCGCCGAACAGCGCCGGATCGGTCGTGCCGACGCTCGTCGTGCAGCCGGTGATTTCGGGGAGCAGGTGCATGGGCACGCCGAGCAGCTCGCAAAGCTCCGCATCCCATCCGCCGTTGCCGTCGATGTCCATCAGCAGCGTACGCGAGGCGTTGCTGGCGTCGGTGACGTGCGCGCCGCCGGTCAGGCGATAGACGAGGTAGGATTCGATCGTCCCGACCGCGAGCCGATCGCCGGCTTCCGCAAGCTGCGGCCAATGCTTCAGCGCCCAGCCGATCTTGGTGCCAGAAAAATAGGGATCGAGCAGCAGCCCGGTCTTCGCCTGGACCCATGTTTCATGGCCCGCGTCTTTCAGCGTCGCGCAATCGGGGGCCGAGCGCCGGTCCTGCCACACGATCGCGGGCGCCAGCGGTTCGCCGGTCGCGCGATCCCAGAACACCACGGTCTCGCGCTGGTTGGTGATCCCGATCGCGGCGATCGCGCCCGCGCCGCCCGCCTGCGCGATCATTTCGCGCGTACAGGCGAGGGTGGCGTCCCAGATTTCGGCCGCATCATGCTCGACGAGGCCGGGACCGGGGTAATGCTGTCGGAACTCGCGCTGCGCGCTGCCGAGCGGCGTACCGTCGGCGGCGAAAAGCATCGTGCGGGTCGAGGTCGTACCCTCGTCGATGACGATGATCTTTTCGGCCACTGGCTGTCCCCTCCGTCGTCACCCCGGACTTGATCCGGAGTCTGCCTGTTTTGAAGGGAAAGGCGGACCCCGGGTCAAGCCCGGGGTGACGAGAATGGGCAAATCCATCGCTCGGATTTTGCTCGGGACGGTGAGGCAAGCAATAATCTTGCAATTTCGCGCAACCCATGCCATATGTTGTGCAGCGCAGCATGGCGGGACCACCCGCCGCAACCACCGGCAGCGTGATTTTCCCGCCCGTTTCAGGCGCGGGACGAGCCGGATCGGCGCTTTGTCCCCAGAGGCACCCTTTCACGCGGGTCGTTTCGAACCCGCGGCCGTGCGCCGTCCGTTCGACGCGAACGGACGCTGTGCGCGTCGCCCATTGTGAGTATTTTATGACGACTTTCAACGACTTTGGCCTGCACGCCGACATCAACCGTGCGCTTGCCGCCAAGGATTACACCCAGCCGACCCCGATCCAGACGCAGGCGATCCCGCCGCTGATGAAGGGCCGCGACCTGTGCGGGATCGCGCAGACCGGTACCGGCAAGACTGCGGGCTTTTCGCTGCCCTCGATCCATCACCTGATCACCTATCCGCACAAGACCAACCCGCGCAGCTGCCGCATGCTCGTTCTCGCGCCGACGCGCGAACTTGCGGCGCAGATCGCGCAGAGCTGCCGCGATTACGGCCGCTTCACCAAGCTGCGCGTCTCGACCGTGTTTGGCGGCGTGCCGATCAACAAGCAGATACGCGACCTGTCGCAGGGCGTCGAAATCCTCGTCGCCACGCCGGGCCGCCTGCTCCGACCTGATCGACAGCGCGCGCTGCGCCTCGACGATGTCGAAATCTTCGTCCTCGACGAGGCCGACCAGATGATGGACATGGGGTTTCATCCACTCGCTGCGCCGCATCGCCAAGCTGCTGCCCTCGCGCCGCCAGAACCTGTTCTTCTCGGCGACGATGCCGAAGGAAATCGCCCACCTTGCCGAACAGTTCCTCGAGGATCCGGTGACCGTGTCGGTCACGCCGGCGGCGACCACCGTCGAGAAGATCAGCCAATATTCGACCTTCGTCGAACAGAAGGAAAAGCAGGCGCTGCTCCATTCGGTGATCGCCAGCGAAGATATCGACCGCGCGCTGATCTTCACCCGCACCAAGCATGGCGCCGACCGCGTCGTGCGCCACCTTGCGGGCGCCGGCATCAAGGCGATGGCGATCCATGGCAACAAGAGCCAGTCGCAGCGCACCCACGCGCTGCAGGCCTTCCGCTCGGGCGAGATCAAGCTGCTCGTCGCGACCGATATCGCCGCGCGCGGCATCGACGTGTCGGGCGTGTCGCACGTCATCAACTTCGAGATTCCGAACGTGCCCGAACAATATGTCCACCGCATCGGCCGCACCGCGCGCGCCGGCGCCGAGGGCAAGGCGATCAGCTTCATCGCCCCCGATGAGCGGCCGTACATGCGCGACATCGAGCGCGTCACCCGGTCGAAGTCCGAACCGATGCCGCTGCCCGCGAATTTCAACGAGCTGGTGCGCAACCTGCCGAAACCGGCGCAGCCGCCGCGCGACACCGGCAGCCAGGGCCGCAACCCGCAGCGCCAGCGCGAGGAAGCGCTGGCCGGGCGCGGCGAAGGCCAGCGTCATGGCGGTCAGCCGCGCAGCGATCGCGGCCCCCGCCGTGAAGGCGCGGGTGCAGCCGACGGCAGCCGCAGCGCAAGCGCCGCTTCCGTCCGCGGAACAAAAGCGTCGGTGCGCACAAGGGCGCGGTGAAGCGCGTCGGGTAAATCTGGAGCTTCCCTCTTTTCCGTTCGTGCTGAGCTTGTCGAAGCACCGTCCTTTCCTTAGCATCGGCTAAAAGGAAGAACGGCCCTTCGACAGGCTCAGGGCGAACGGGGGAAGAATATGACCGAGCAAGTCGCCGCAGCATCGGTCGATACCCGCCACAGCGAACGCAAGGTCATCCTCGCCTCGTCGCTCGGTACCGTGTTCGAATGGTATGATTTCTACCTCTATGGGTTGCTTGCGACGGTCATTTCGGCGCAGTTCTTTTCGGGCGTCAACGAAACGACCGGTTTCATCTTCGCGCTCGCGGCGTTCGCGGCGGGCTTTGCGGTAAGGCCTTTCGGCGCGCTCGTCTTCGGGCGCATCGGCGACCTCGTCGGGCGCAAGAACACCTTTCTCGTCACCATGGGGCTGATGGGCGCGTCGACCTTCCTCGTCGGCATATTGCCCAGCTATGCGTCGATCGGCGTCGCCGCGCCGATCCTGCTCGTGCTGCTTCGCCTTGTTCAGGGGCTCGCGCTCGGCGGCGAATATGGCGGTGCTGCGACCTATGTCGCCGAGCACGCGCCCGAGGGTAAGCGCGGCCTCTTCACCAGCTTTATCCAGACGACCGCAACGCTTGGCCTGTTCGCGGCGCTTGGCGTTGTCATCACCATCCGCTCGATCATCGGCGAGACGGCCTTCGCCGATTGGGGCTGGCGCATTCCGTTCCTGATCTCGATCATCCTGCTCGGGATTTCGCTGTGGATTCGCCTCCAGCTCGAGGAAAGCCCGGTTTTCAAACAGATGAAGGCGGAAGGCACGACCTCGAAGGCGCCGCTGATCGAAGCCTTCGGCCGCTGGGTGAACCTCAAATGGGTGCTGATCGCCCTGTTCGGGGCGGTCGCGGGGCAGGCGGTGGTCTGGTATTCGGGTCAATTCTATGCGCTCTTCTTCCTCGAAAAGACGCTGAAGGTCGACGGCGCAACCGCGAACATATTGATCGCTATCGCGCTCGCACTCGGGACGCCATTCTTCATCTTCTTCGGCTGGCTCAGCGACAGGATCGGGCGCAAGCCGATCATCCTTGCCGGCTGTGCGCTCGCGGCGCTGACTTATTTTCCGGCGTTCCAGATGCTTACCAGCGCCGCAAATCCGGGCTTGGCTGCCGCACAGGCCAAAGCGCCGGTGACGGTGATCGCCAATCCGGCAGCCTGCTCATTCCAGTTCGATCCGGTCGGCAAAAACAAATTCGACCGGACCGCCTGCGATGTTGCCAAATCCTATCTGGCCAAGGCGGGCGTACCTTATGTCTCGCGGGACGCAGCAGATGACGAAGCCCATGTGGTCGTCGGGGAGAGGTCGATCGGGATTCCTAACCCGCAAGGGGGCATCGGCCCCGGTACCAACGCGGGCAGTATCCCCTATGTACTGGCCGATCTGGAGGCGGCGCTTGACGCTGCGGGCTATCCGGCCAAGGCCGATCCAGCGCGCGTCGACAAACCGCTCGTCGTCGCCATTCTCTTCTGGCTCGTGCTGCTGGTGACGATGGTCTACGGCCCGATCGCCGCACTGCTCGTCGAGCTGTTCCCCAGCCGCATCCGCTATACCGCCATGTCGCTGCCCTATCATATCGGCAACGGCTGGTTCGGCGGCTTTCTGCCGACAACGGCCTTTGCGATGGTCGCCGCAACCGGTAACATCTATTATGGACTCTGGTATCCGGTTGTCGTTGCGCTGATCACGCTCGTCATCGGCCTTTTCTTCCTGCCTGAAACCTTCCGCCGCAAGATCCATGAATAACCCGTGCGATTGACGCGCCGGGCCCGCGCGCTAGGGTTCGGCGGACGAGGGGTGGTGATATGGCGATAATCGACGACGACGAGTTCGAACCCTTGCCGCCGCGTCGGCCGCTGTTGCGGCGCAAGCGCGTGCTCATCCCGCTCGGCATCATCGTCGCCGTCATCCTCGCTTTCCTGCTGCTGCGCACGCCCGACACCGACCGCGACGCCATGATCGCCAAATATAGCGGACCCGCGGGCGCATTCGTCGCCGGTCCCGCCGGACAGCGCATCCATTACCGCGATCAGGGGCAGCGGGGCGGACCCGCGATCATCCTCGTGCACGGCGCGAACGCCAGCCTTCACACATGGGAGCCGCTGGTCGAGCGGCTGGGTCCCGACTACCGCGTCGTCACGCTCGACCTGCCGGGGCACGGCCTGACCGGCGCTACGCCCGACACCGACTATTCGGCCGAGGGGATGATGGCCGCGGTCGATGTCGTCGCGGCAAAGCTGGGGCTCGATCATTTCATCCTCGGCGGCAATTCGATGGGCGGCTGGATCGCGTGGCGCTATGCGCTCGCGCATCCGGACCGCGTCGATGCGCTGCTGCTGCTCGACGCGAGCGGGATGCCGCTGCGCAAGGGGGAAAAGAGGCCGCCATCGAATGTCGGGTTTCGCGTTCTCGAATATCCGTTCGGGCGCTGGCTCGCCACGCGGATCACCCCGCGCATGCTCGTCGAGGAATCGCTGCGCGGGTCGATCGAGAGGCAGGAGATCGTCGATGACGCGATGATCGACCGTTACTGGGAATTGCTGCGCTTTCCCGGCAATCGCGAGGCGACGGTGATGCGCACGAAGATGGACCGCGAGCCGGCGGTGGCGGCGCGGGTCGGCGAGATCAAGGCGCCGACGCTGATCCTGTTCGGCGACAAGGACCGGGTGATCAATCCAAGCGCCGCGCAGACCTTCCACGAACGGATCGCGGGATCGGAAGTCGTGATCGAAAAGGGAATCGGCCATTTGCCGATGGAGGAAGCCCCCGACCAGACCGCCGCGGCGATCGCCGATTTCCTCAAGCGGCGGCTTGTGCCGCGCCCGGCTGGTCCAGAAACGAACTGATCCGCGCGGCGGTCGCCGCGGCATGGGTGAAGGGGAAGAGGTGCGATCCCGGCACCACTTCGAGCAGCGCGCCGTCGATCAGATCGGCGATCGTCTGGCCGTGGCAGGCGGGCACCACGCCGTCGCGCTCGCCCATCAGGATCAGGGTCGGGATTTTGAGCGTCGGCAGCATCGCCGCACTCGTCCAGCCCGCCATCGCCATCGTCTGATAGGCGAGGCCGAGCGGGGTGGCGGTCGGCAGCTTCAATCCGCTCGCCAGCATGTCATCGTCGAGCAGAGCCGCCCAGCCGATACCGGGCGCGCGACGCTGGGCGTCGTCGCCATCAGGACGAGCCGCTCCACCCGGCCCGGAAACTGGATCGCGATCTGCTGCGCCAGCGCGCCGCCCCAGCTGAAGCCCGCGACGTCGAGCTTCGGCTGGCCGAAGCGCTCGGCGATTTCCATTACGATCGCCGCCATCGTCGCGCGCCATAGGGCATGAGGGCGTCCGGCGAGCCGCCGACCCCCGGCATGTCGAGCGTCCAGACTTCGCGGCCGTCGATCTGCGCCAGCAGCGGCGCGGCAGCGGCGATGTCGGCGCCGATGCCGTTGAGGAACAGCAAGGGGGTCCCACCCGAACCTTCGTGCCAGCGCGCCACGCGCAGTTTCTGGCCATAGATATGTTCGGTGCTGATGGCGGGGCGCCCGCTGATCCTCGTCATGCGCGTAGCCTTGGCATATCTCGGTGACGGACGAAAGTCCGACGGATCCCAGGGTCCTGACCTTAGCCTTGCGCCTCGGCGGCTGCGGCGCGCGCCGCCTGTTCGTAGCGCAGCGAATCGAAAATCTTGGCGCCCGCGAGGAACACCGCGCCGCTGCACGCGAGCATCAGCAATTTGCCGCCGATGCCGGGGTAATGCTCAACATAGGCCGCGCCGCGCGCCATCGCCCCCATCGCGAGCGCATAGATGATCAGGCAGGCTTCGAACCTGGTCTTGATGACGAACAGGCGTCCGATTTTTTTCAGCATCACCCCTTTGTCCAGCAAGAGCTGTGCCAGTGGCGCAAATCGGGGATTTGGCGTTTCCGGCTTATGGTAAACTGTAAATTAACCCGACAATAAGGGGAAGAACAGAATATCTTTTGCGCGCCGCGCTTTGTGTTAGGATGAAAGCCATGAAGATGCTTTTGGCTCCCTTGCTGATCCTCGCTCTTGCTGCATGCGCGTCGCAGGACGCTGCCACCACCGCACTTGCGGTGCGGCTGGCGACTGAAAATGGCGAGCCGCCCTCGGCAGCGGTACGGAAGGCGGTTATCGACTGCGGTGTCGAGGCGCTGGGCGATATCCCGACCGCGAAGATAGAGGCAGCGCTCAAGGCACCTGACGTGCCCGCGATCTGGGACATTCTCGGCAGCGACGCGCTCGACACCTATGTCGCGACCTGCCGCAAGGCGGACCCCCGGCCCTAAGCGAGCTCGCTCAAATCAAGTGCGTCGAGCAGCGCGTTTCGGGCTCTGCGCACGTCCGAAACCAGCGCCGCCGATGCCAGATCGCCCGACGCGATCGTCGCGGGCCAGTGCGCCGCGATGACATCGGCGATGCGATCGAGCTTGTTTTCGTCGGCGATAAAGCGCGGATCGACGGTGCGCGGATCGGCGACGACGCGCAGGCGCAGGCAGGCTGGACCGCCGCCATTCGCCATCGACTGGCGGACATCCACGGGAAACAGCTTGCGGATCGGACCGTTGCCCGCGACATGCGCCTCCAGCCAAGTCCACACCGCCGGGGTTTCGCGCGCCTCTGAAGGCAAAACCAACCCCATTCCGCCGCCATCGGGCAGGCTGACGAGTTGGGCGTTGAACAGATAGGATTTGATCGCGTCGGGCAGGTCGACCGCATCGGCGGGCACCTCGACGATTTCGACCGCGGGGAAGGCAGCGCGGATTTCGGCATGGGCCGCGGTGCGGTCGTGGAAGGCATGTTCGTGGGTGAACAGCACGCGTTCGTTGGCGACCGCGACGACGTCGTTGTGAAAGGCACCCGCCTGGATCGCGACGTCCGATTGGCGGATGAACAAGGTGCGCGCGGGATCGAGCCGGTGACGGCGTGCGATCGCCTTCGATGCATCGAGATGCTGGCGGGCCGGGAAGCGGCCGCCGCCGATGCCATAAACGAAGATTTCGACACCCGGCGCGTCGTGGCCGTCACACAGCCGCATATGGTTCGCGGCGCCCTCGTCGCCGAACGGCGCCGGCACCGGTGGGTGCACCGCGAAAGCAGGATCGGCGAAGGCGGTGCGCAACTGCGCCAGAGTACCCTGCCACTCATGGCTGCGGTGCGGCATCGTCGCGAGATTGGCGACGGTCAGATGGCATTTGCCGTCGGCGCTGTCGGCGGCGGGCGAGACGGTCGCGGCATTGGCCGCCCACATCGACGAGGCCGACCAGGCCTGCGCGCGCAGATGCGGCTCGGCGGTGTCAAGCGTCGTGGCAAGCGTTGCGAGCCACGCCGCGTCGGGCCGGTCGAGCGGCATGAAGAAGCCCTGCGGCAGGCCGAGCGCAAGATTGTGGCGCATCTTCTCGATGCCCTGCAGCGCCGCGGCGCGCGGCTGCGACACGTCGCCGGCATTGTTCGCCGATGCGATGTTGCCGCGGCTGAGCCCCGCATAATTATGCGTCGGGCCGATGATGCCGTCGAAATTGATTTCGGTTGTCATGTCAGCGCGCGATCCAACTGATCTGGTCGCCGGGGCTTACGCCCAGAATGCGGGCGGTGTCGGCGTCGATCGTCCCGTCGGCGCCGACCTTGCCGAAACAGCAGCGAAACCCCGCAAGCCGGCCCGACGCGACGAGCGCGTCCTCGCCGCCCTCTCCGATCCCGCTGACTTCGACATGTTTCGCGTCGCGGATGCTCGCGACCTGGTCGGTGCGCGCGGTCATCGTCGGGCCGCCGTCGAAGATGTCGACATAATTTTCGAAGGCGAAACCCTCATTCTCCAGCATCCGCATCGCGGCGCGGCCGGTGGGGTGGGGGACGCCGATCACGCTGCGCGCATGCTCGCCCAGCATCGCGATGTAGACGGGGTGCTTGGGCATCAGGTCGGCGATGAACTGGTTGCCGTGGACCGCATTGAACTGGTCGGCTTCCTGGAAATTCATCCCGAAGAATTTTCCCGCGACGCCGTCCCAGAAGGGCGATCCGCCCGCCT
>JACDQN010000400.1 GCA_015657575.1 Sphingopyxis sp. | reverse complement strand
GTCCTGCTGCCAAGAGCGCGCGCTCTCCCAATCGCTGCTTGGCGGGGCGGGCGGGCGCTGCCTACAGCGCGCAGTCCGGCGGGCGCCGGGAGATATGGCGATCGTAGCTCAGTTGGTTAGAGCGCCGGTTTGTGGTACCGGAGGTCGCGGGTTCGAGCCCCGTTGGTCGCCCCATTTCTCTATCTTCACGCCTATGCGGGATTTGGGGTGACACATCGCCTCTGACGGATTATTACGTTTTAACGTAATTTTCTAACGCGAGGAGTCGCGCATGTCTGCTGTCTGGGATTTCGCCGATTTCGACGATCATGAACATGTTCACATGTTCCGCGATCGAGCGAGCGGGCTGACGGCGGTCATCGCGGTCCATTCGACGCACCTCGGCCCCGGCGCGGGAGGCGTGCGCTATTGGCATTATCCGCAGCGTTCGGCGGCGATCGTCGATGCGCTGCGCCTGTCGCGCGGCATGAGCTATAAAAATGCGATGGCCGGGCTGCCGATGGGCGGCGGCAAGGGTGTCGTGCTCGCCGACGAGGGCGCGGCGAAAACCCCCGAGCTGCTGGCCGCTTTCGGCCGCGCGGTCGAATCGCTTGGCGGCGCCTATGTCACCGCTGAGGACGTCGGCATGTCGGACGCCGACATGGTCGCGATCTCGAAGCATACCAAGCATGTCAGCGGGCTGCCGGTGGCGAGCGGCGCGGCGGGCGGCGATCCCGGGCCGCTGACCGCGCTCGGCGTCTATCTGGGCATTCTCGCGGCGATCAAGCAGGGGCTCGGCGCGGACAGCGCCAAGGGCGTGCGCGTCGCGATCCAGGGTGTCGGCAGCGTCGGCGGCGGCGTCGCGCGGCGGCTGGCCGCCGACGGCGCGAAGCTGACGCTGGCCGACGTCAATCTGGCGCGCGCTAAGGCGCTGGCCGAGGAACTGGGCGCCGATCTGGCCGATTCGGCGGCGATCATGGAAGTCGAGGCCGATGTGCTGAGCCCCAATGCGCTCGGCGCGATCCTGACCGAGCAGAGCATCGCGAAGCTGCGCGTCCCGATCGTCGCGGGCGGCGCGAACAACCAGCTGGCGACCGCGGCCGACGGCCAGCGCGTCCACGATCGCGGCATCGTCTATGCGCCCGACTATGTGATCAACGCCGGCGGTATCATCAACGTCGCGCTGGAATATCTGGGGCAGGGCAGCCGCGAGGAAGTCGAAAGCCGCATTCACCAGATCCCCGGCCGGCTGGCGGACATCTGGGCCGAAAGCAAGGCGAGCGGCACCCCGGCGTCGGTCGTCGCCGACCGCATGGCACAGAAGCTGATCGGGCGGGGATAAGCATATTGTTGGCTGGTGCGGAGGTCGATTTCCGCTAAGCCAGCACCCGCATGAAACGGCATTTCTATCTGGTCGCCGGCTGGCTGTCGCTCGCGCTTGGCGCGATCGGGGCTTTTCTGCCGCTTCTACCCACCGTTCCCTTCGTCATCCTTGCCGCTTTTTGCTTTGCGCGCTCGTCGCCGCGGCTGGAGGCGTGGCTGCTGACGCACCCGGCGTTCGGCCATCATATCGTCGCGTGGCGTGAGAAGGGAGCGATCAGCCGCAAGGGCAAGGTCGCGGCGACCGTCGCCTTTGCCGCGAGCATCGCGCTCGCGCTGCTGTTCGCGCCCTGGCCGTGGATGATGGTTCCGATCATCGCCGCGCTGGTCGGCGGCAGCTGGATATGGACAAGGCCGGAGGGATGACCCCCCGGCCTTGACCGTCGTCCGCGAAAGAGCGGCGCTGCCGTCAGAAGTCGACCGCAATCCGCCCATAGATAAAGCGCCCGCTGAACCCGAAGGGCGATTGTGACGAATAGGGCAGAAAGCTGTTGTTCACGCCATAGTTGACGCCGTTGACGATACCGAACGGCAAGCGATCGGGATATTCGTCGAGCAAATTGTTGGCGCCGACCGCGAATTCGACCCGTTCGAACAATTTGTAGCGGACCTCCAGATCGACGACCCATTTCGGCGACAGGCTGATGTCGCCCGGGGCATCGCCCGCCGCGACGCGGATATCGTCGCGGATCGCCGGGTTGGAGGCTGTCACCGGCTGGCCGTTGGCGGCGACGGTGGTCACGCTGTCGGGGAGCAGGACGCTGCCATAGCGATTGGCGTTGAGTGTCAGGCCGAACGCCCCGATATCCCAGCTGAGGCCCGCGTTGAACTTGTTCGACGGCTGGCCGTCGGTCAGGCGGAAGCTTTCCTGCCGCGCGAAGAGGCGCTGCGCGGTGAAGGCGGAGAAGGCCCGGCGATCGGTGATCTTGGTATCGTTGATATTATAGCCGACGTTGATCCGCAGCGTGCCGAGCCCGAAATCGGGGACGCGATAGCTGCCGACGATGTCGAGCCCCTGCGTCCTTGTGTCGATGCCGTTGATGAAGAAGCGCGCCGAGGTACCCTGCACGCCCGCCGCCTGCAGGATAGCGACGACGTCGGCGCCCTGCAGATTTTCGGTGAGGGTGATGCGATCCTTGATCTTGATGCGGTAATAATCGACCGTCAGGCTGAGCCCGTCGATCATGTTGAATGCCACGCCGCCGCCGAAGTTGAGCGACTTTTCGGGCTCGAGCGGTTGGGCGCCGAGCGCGACGGCGATCGGCGACGCCACCGGGAAGGTGCCGATTTCGATGAGTGTGCCGCCGACATTGTTGGTCGAGGTGGTCGAGAAGAATTGCTGCGCCATGCCCGGAGCCCGGAAGCCGGTGGACACCGATCCGCGCAGTGCCAGCCCTTCGACCGGTTCGAAGCGCGCCGCGAACTTGCCGTTGATCGTGTCGCCGAAGTCCGAAAAATGTTCGTAGCGACCGGCGACCTGCACATTCAACATCTCGCTGATGTCGGCGTCGAGTTCGAGATAGCCGGCGAAGCTGTCGCGCGATTCATCGACCGCGGTGGTCGGCGAGAAACCCGGGAAAACCTGTGCGCCCGGCGCCGCACCGTTGGTGAAGGCAAAGGGCCCTGCGATGTAGCTGGACACTTCGCCCGGCACGATCTTGTAATTTTCGTTGCGCCATTCGCCGCCGAGCGCGAGCGTTGTGTCGCCGAGCCCGAAATCGAGATCGCGCGACGCATCGAAATTGACCGATGTCTGCCCCGATCGCAGGCCGCCGGCGTTGAACTTGCGCGGGCTGTTGAGCCCGCCGAGCGAGGTGTTGAAGGTATTTTCTACACCGTAGTTCAAACGGTTGGAGCCATAGTTGGCCGACAGGTCGAGGTTCCATCCGGCGGTTTCGCCGCGCACGCCGCCGGCGATCGCGATATCGCGGATTTCGCTGGTGATGAGCGGCAGGAAACCGTCGGGATAAAAGGGTAGGCCGCCATTGGCCCAGTCGGCGTTGCGGACGTCGTTGGCGCGGCGATAGAAGCCCGCGCCGTTGCCGTCGCGCACGCCATAGCTGCCGAAGCTGTAGAATTCGAAGCTGGATCCGATATCGACGCCGCCGTTGTAGAAGAAGTTCAGATCCTTTGACGCGCCGTCGCCATAGCGATGCCAATAGCGGTCGATCGTTACCTCGCGGGGGTCGCCGATGCCGGCATAGTTGCGGCGCAAATCGGCGCCTGAGCGGTTGGTGGGCGAGCGGTCCTTATATTCGGCGGTCAGGTTGAGATAGCCGGTGTCGCCGAACGGCAGCCCGACATTGGTCGCGAAGGTCACGGTTTCGCCGTCGCGGCGCTTGCGGTCGCGGCCGGTGAAGGTGATCGCCGGGTCGCCGGTGGCGGCAGTGGTGGGCGACACGGTGTCGACCTCTGCCACATCCTCCATCGTCGTCACATATTTGCCGTAGCTGATCTGCGCGCGGCCGCCTTCGCGCTTTTTCAACTGAATGTTGATCACGCCCGCAATGGCGTCCGAGCCATATTGCGAGGAGGCACCGTCGCGAAGCACCTCGATCCGGTCGATCGCCAGCGGGGGTATCGTGTTCATGTCGACGCCCGCCGACCCGCGGCCGACCGAGCCGTTGAGGTTGAGCAGCGAGGACAGGTGACGGCGCTTGCCGTTGACGAGCACCAGCACCTGGTCGGGCGCGAGGCCGCGCAGCGTTGCCGGGCGCAGCGAGTCCGTGCCGTCGGTCAGCGACGGCTGGGGAAAGTTGAAGGAGGGGACGAGATTGTTGAGCAGGCGGTTGGTTTCGCTGGTGCCGCTGTTCTGCAGCGCGTCGCTGCCGATGACGTCGATCGGCACCGTGCTGTCGGCGACGGTCCGGTCGGTGCGGCGCGTGCCGGTGACGATGATCGTCGCGCCATCGGCGGCGTCGTCGGCGCCCTCTTGAGCGAGGGCGGGCGCGGTCCAGCCGCCGGCGGCGAGCACGGCGGCGAGGGCGAAGGGAGAGATATGGGAGACACGGCGCATGATGAACAACCCCTTGTTGGAAGGCCTTGCTGGCCGACAGGAGAGAGGATTGATGCGGACGGCGGTGGTCGCCATCCCTAATCGACCGACGATCGAGCCATTGTTACGTTTTTGTTTCCGATGTGGTAATCTGGCCACATATCAAAGGCTTCTCGCGAAATTATATTTCGTGAAAAAAGAGGTATCGATACCATTGTAACAAAGCGATTGTCGGCGCAATGGACTGGACCCGCGGCTCTGCCTCGCTTAAGGCTGCGCGCGCGATGCACGCCTATGCCAATCCGACCCGTTTCCTGGCCATCGCCAAACCGCTGACGCCGTGGCTGCTCGGCGTGGGGTTGCTGCTCGTGCTTGGCGGCGCTTTTGCCGGACTGACGCTGGTGCCCGGCGATTACAAGCAGGGCGAGACCGCGCGCATCCTCTATGTCCATGTCCCTTCGGCGTGGCTTGGCATGGGCGGGTGGACCTCGCTTGCGGTCGCGGGGCTGGTGCAACTGGTCTGGCGGCACCCCTTGTCGGGGATCGCGGCGCGCGCGATCGCGGTGCCGGGGATGCTGTTCACCGCGCTGTGCCTTGCGACCGGGTCGATCTGGGGCAAACCGACCTGGGGCACTTGGTGGGAATGGGACGGGCGGATGACCTCGATGCTCGTCCTGCTGTTTCTCTATGCCGGCTTCATCGCGCTGACGACCGGCGACGCCGGTGGAGGCGGGGGGCAGCGGCAGGGCGGGTCGCTGTCGCGCGGCGCCGCCATCTATGCGCTGGTCGGCGCGATCAACATACCGATCATCAACCGCAGCGTCGTGTGGTGGAACAGCCTGCACCAGGGGCCGAGCATCACGCTGCGTGGATCGAGCATCGACAATGCGTTGCTATGGCCCCTGGGCTTGACCCTGCTCGGCTTTTCGTTGTTGTTTGGCGCCATCGTTTTGATGCGGATGCGGCGGATCATCGCCGACACCCGTGTCGCGGCGCGGCTGCGCCGGCTGGCCGACGACGAGGATGGTTGAGATATGGCGGGGGTGATCAGCGGGGACGGCCAATGGGCCTATGTCGCGGCCGCCTATGGCTTGACCGCCGTGATGACGGGCGCGGTGCTGTGGGCGAGCTGGCGCGCGATGGCGAAGGCCGAAAAACGCAGCGACGCGCTGCGCGCCGATAGTCGGCGCAGCGGGACGCCGCGCGGGGACCGGAAATGAAGGCGAAGCATCAGCGGTTGATTCTGGCCGCGGTCGCGCTGGTCGGCGTGGCCGGTGCCGGTGTGCTGGGCGCGAGCGCACTGCGCGACGAGGCCGCCTATTTCCGCACGCCGCAGGAGATCAAGGCGGGCAAGGCGACGGTCGGCGAGGCGATGCGGCTGGGCGGCATGGTCGCCAAGGGTAGCATCGAGCGGCAGAGCGACGGCGTGACGATCCGTTTCGTCGCGACCGACGGCAAGGCATCGGTGCCGGTCCAGTTTACGGGGATCGTCCCCGATCTGTTCGGTGAGGAGAGCGGCATGGTCGCCGACGGCCGGATGCGCGCCGACGGGACCTTCGTCGCGGACCGCATCCTGGCCAAGCATGACGAGCGCTATATGCCGCCGCAGATGGGCGAGATGCCGAAGAATATGAAGGCGGCGCCAAAGCTATGACGGCCCGCTGCTTCATCGTCATCCCGGCGACGGCCGGGATCTCGACATCTGCTTTCCGACGCACCGGCGAGACCCCGACCTGCGCCGGGGTGGCGATTAAAGGGATGGTTGGGCTGTGATCGCCGAACTCGGCCTTGCCCTGCTCTGGATCGCGGCGGCGCTCGCCTGTCTGTCGCTGATCGCGGGCATCGTCTATCTGCGCGGCGGATCCAAGGATTTGGCGGCATTGGTGCGGCCGGCAAGCGTCGCGCAGGGAGTGCTGACGACCGCGGCGTTTGGTCTGCTGATCGCGCTGTTCGTGCGATCCGACATGTCGGTCGAGCTGGTCGCGCGCAACAGCAACAGCCTGAAACCGATGATCTTCAAGATCGCGGGGACGTGGGGCAATCACGAAGGGTCGATGCTGCTGTGGCTGATGATCCTGTCGCTTTCGGGCGGGTTGATTGCGATTTTCGAGCGGCGGCTGCGCGAGGATACGCTGGTCGCGACGCTCGCCGCACAAGCCGCGCTCAGCATCGGTTTCTTCGCCTTCCTGCTGTTTTCGTCGAACCCGTTCAAGCGGCTGCCGGTCGCGCCGCCCGACGGGCAGGGGCTGAACCCGCTGCTGCAGGATATCGGTCTCGCCTTCCACCCGCCGACGCTTTACGTCGGCTATGTCGGGCTGTCGGTTGCGTTCAGCTTTGCCGTCGGCGCGCTGATCACGCGCGAGATCGGGCCGGCCTTCGCCCGTGCGATGCGGCCGTGGGTGCTGGGTAGCTGGATCTTCCTGACGCTTGGCATCACCGCGGGCAGCTATTGGGCCTATTATGAACTCGGCTGGGGCGGCTGGTGGTTCTGGGATCCGGTCGAGAATGTGTCGCTGGTGCCGTGGCTGGCGGGCGCGGCGCTGCTCCATTCGGTTGCGGTCACTGCGACGCGCAACGCGCTGCGTGCGTGGACGGTGATGCTCGCGGTGATCGGCTTTTCGATGTCGATGGTCGGCACCTTCATCGTCCGGTCGGGCCTGCTGACCAGCGTGCACAGTTTCGCGGTCGATCCCGAGCGCGGGACCTTCCTGCTGGTTCTGATGGCGGTGTATATCGGCGGTGCGCTGACCTTGTTCGCGCTGCGCGCCGGGACGGTCGCCGAGGGCAAGAAATTCGCGCTGCTGAGCCGCGAAGGCTCGCTGGTCATCAACAATCTGCTGCTGACGACGATCCTCGCGCTCGTGCTGCTCGGCACGCTCTATCCGATCGTTGCCGAGGCGATGGGCGAGAAGATTTCGGTGGGGCCGCCCTATTACAACAAGGTTGCGGGGCCGCTGGCGCTGATCCTGTGCCTGGTCATGGTCGCGGGTCCGCTGCTCGCTTGGCGCAAGGACGATGGGAAGAAACTGTGGTCCCGCTTGCCGCTCGCCGTGTTCGCGGGCGCGGTTGTGCTGTTCGGCCTTGTGCTCTTTGGCGGGAAGGTCGGCATTTTGCCGCTGCTCGGCATGACGGTGGCGGGCGTCGTCGCGGTGGCGAGCCTGGCGCCGCTGTGGGGCCGCAACCTGCGCCGCACGCCGCTGCCGACCTGGGGCATGGTGACCGCGCATTTCGGGGTTGCGGTGTGCCTCGCCGGGATGGGCGCCGAAAGCGCCTTCATCAAGGAGCGGCTGGTCGCCGCGGCGCCGGGCGATGTGGTCAAGGTTGGCGATTTCGCGGTACGCTTTGCCGGCGTCAGGCCCGTGGCGGGACCCAATTATACGGCGATCGAGGGCACGCTGGTTGCGACGACGCCCGGCGGTTCCTCCTTCACGATGCGGCCGGAATCGCGCATGTTCCCGGGGCTGCTCGGCACCTCGCCGACCGAGACCAACGAGGCGGCGCTGCTGACGCGGCCGGGCGGGCAGCTTTACGCGGTGCTGGGGCAGCCGGTGACCAGCGACGATGGACGCGCCGAGCGCTATCAGCTGCGGCTGTGGTCGGAAGCCGCTGGTGTGGTGGATATGGCTCGGCGGCGGGCTGATCGCGCTCGGCGCGGCGCTGTCGATGCTCGGGCGTGCGCAATTGCTCGCAATCTGGCGCGCGCGGCGCGCGCGCAAGGCGGAGGAACGTTTCGCGCCATGAAGAACCGCTGGGTCCTTTTCGTGCCGTTGGCGATCATGGGGCTGCTGTTCGGCGCCTTCATCTATCGGCTGACGACGCCGGCCGAGACGCTGATCCAGTCGCAGTGGATCAACAAGCCGATGCCGCTGTTCGATTTGCCGCCCGCGACGGCGGGCGTCGAGGGGCTGAAGAGCAGCCAGCTTGCCGACGGCAAGCCGCGGCTGGTTAATGTCTTCGCCAGCTGGTGCGTCCCGTGCCGGGCCGAGGCGCCGCAGCTCGAGGCGCTCAAGAATGCGGGCGTGCCGATCGACGGCATCGCGATCCGCGACCGGCCCGAGGATGTCGCCATGTTCCTGCGCGAATATGGCAATCCGTTCGACCGCATCGGGTCGGACATGCAGAGCAGCGTCCAGATCGCACTCGGGTCGTCTGGCGTACCTGAAACCTTCCTGATCGACGGCAAGGGCATCATCCGCGAGCAGATCCAGGGCGTGATCCTGGCCGAGCAGGTGCCGGAGATCGTCGCCAAGCTGGAGGCGATGAAGTGAGTCTGCGCCTTGCCGCGCTTGTGATGTTCGGCGTTGTCTCGGCGCCGCTGGCGGCGCAGGATCGCTTGCCGCCCGCGCCCTATGCCTATCAGCAGCTCAATGATCCGGCGAAGGAAGCGCAGGCGAAGGCGTTGATGGACACGCTGCGCTGCCTCGTCTGTCAGGGCCAGTCGATTGCCGACAGCGACGCGCCGCTCGCCGGCGACATGCGGCACGAGGTACGCAGCAAGATCGCCGCGGGCGAAAATCCCGATGCGATCCGCAAGTGGCTCGTCGCACGCTATGGCAATTGGGTGAGCTACGATCCGCCGTTCGATGCGGCGACCGCGCTGCTCTGGCTCGGGCCGCTGGCGTTTCTGGCGCTCGGCGGCTGGCTGGCCTTCGGCCGGTTCCGCCGGGATGACGACGAAAGCGAGGACGCCGCATGATCTGGCTGTGGGTCATGCTCGCCGCGGCGCTGACGATCGCCGGGATGTTCTGGTTAGGGCGGCTGCCCGCCGGCGCGCGGCCGCTAGCGGGAGCTGCGATCATGCTCGGGCTCGCGGGCTATGCGCTGCAGGGCGATCCGTCGCTTTCCGGCAAGCCCGTCGCGCAGGCGGCAGAGCCCGAAGGGTTCGGCGAGGCGATCACCGACCGGCAGCAGGGCATGGCCGACCGTTTCGGGCCCGCAGCGCAGTGGATTGCGATGTCCGACGGCCTCGCACGCACAGGTAAGAGCGAGCTTGCCGCGAAAACGCTCGAAAAGGGGCTGGAGAAATATCCCGACAATATCGACTTGTGGGTCGGGCTGGGCAATGCGCTTGTCGCGCATGGTGGCGGGGTAATGTCGCCTGCCGCGGCGCTGGCGTTCGACGAGGCAGCGAAGCGCGATCCGACGCATCCGGGGCCGCCTTTCTTCGCCGGGCTTGCGATGGCGCAGACAGGCGATTTCAAGGGCGCGGAGGCGGTGTGGAGCCAGCTCCTCGCGCGCAGTCCGGAGGGTGCGCCGTGGCGCCCTGACCTGGAAATGCGGCTCGGCCAGTTGCGCGCCGCGATGGGGCCCTCGGCGGCGCCGCGGGACCCCCGGCTCCCTAGGGTGCGTCCCGATTTGGAACCTATTCCAACGGCTCCAGCTCGTCTAAAGGCCTGCAATGACTGCTGAGTCGCAACAGGCGGCGGGCGGCGCGGGGAGCGCCGCAACTGCCGCCGCCGAAACGGCCCATTACGGCCACGGACACCATAGCGATGGCAAGCTGAAGCTTGCCGTCGGCGCCATCGGCGTCGTGTTCGGCGACATCGGCACCAGCCCGCTTTACGCGTTTCGCGAGACCTTTGCGGGGCACCATCCGATAGAGCCCGACCGGCTGCACGTCTATGGCGTGCTGAGCCTTGTCTTCTGGTCGATGATGCTTGTCGTGACGTTCAAATATGTGCTCACGATCATGAAGGCCGACAACAAGGGCGAGGGAGGCAGCCTGGCGCTGCTTGCGCTGATTAGCCGGTCTTCGGAGGGCAAGCGCTGGACCTGGCCGATCGTGCTGCTCGGGGTGTTCGCAACCGCGCTCTTCTATGGCGACTCGATGATCACCCCGGCAATGTCGGTGCTGTCCGCGACCGAGGGACTCGAATATGTGAACCCCGGTTTCGGGCCGTATATCGTGCCGATCGCGCTTGCGATCCTGATCGGCATCTTCGCGATCCAGTCGCGCGGGACGGCGAAGGTCGGGGCGCTGTTCGGACCGATCATGCTCGCCTATTTCTTGATGCTGGCGGTGCTCGGCATCATCCATATCGCCGACAATCCGTGGATCATCGTCGAAACGCTGAACCCGGTGAATGCGCTGCGCTTCTTCTATCTCGACGGGTTCACCGCTTTCATCGCGCTGGGCGCGGTAGTGCTCGCGGTGACGGGCGCCGAAGCGCTTTACGCCGACATGGGGCATTTCGGGCGCGGGCCGATCGGCCTCTCGTGGCTCGTCTTCGTGCTGCCGGCGCTGATGCTGAACTATATGGGGCAGGGCGCGATGGTGCTCGCCGCCGATGTCGGGCCGCGCGCCGAGCTGATCTCCGACCCCTTTTTCCAGATGATGCCCGACGCGTGGCGTGTGCCGGTGGTCCTGCTGGCGCTCGCGGCGACGATCATCGCGAGCCAGGCCGTGATATCGGGCGCCTTCTCGCTGACCCAGCAGGCGATCCAACTCGGCTTCATGCCGCGGCTGCGCGTGGAGCACACCAGCGCGTCGGCGCAGGGGCAGATCTATATCCCGATGGTCAATTGGGGGCTGATGGTGATGGTCATCATCCTCGTGCTCTTCTTCGGTTCGTCGAGCAATCTTGCCGCCGCCTATGGCATCGCGGTGACAGGGGCGATGTTCATCGACACCTGCCTGATGAGCGTTGTGCTCTTTACGCTGTGGAAATGGCCAGCGTGGAAAGCGCTGCCGGTGCTCGCGGTCTTCTTCATCGTCGACATCGCCTATTTCGGCGCCAACCTGATCAAGGTTCCCGACGGCGGCTGGGTGCCGCTGGCGATCGGCCTGACCATCTTTACCCTGCTGACCACCTGGTCGCGCGGGCGCAAGCTGATGCAGCAGGAAATGGCCGAGGGGGCGATGCCGATCCCGGTGTTCGTGAAATCGGCCGCGAACAGCGCGACGCGCGTACCGGGCACCGCGGTGTTCATGACGTCGAGCAGCGATGGGGTGCCGCACGCGCTGCTCCACAATTTGAAGCATAACAAGGTGCTGCATTCGCGCATCATTCTGCTGACGATCAAGATCGCCGACGTGCCGTTCGTCGCGGAAGAGAAATTCTGCCTGCTCGAGGATCTAGGACAGGGATTCCACCGGCTGGTGCTCAACTATGGCTTCATGCAGCCGATCGACGTACCGGAGGCGCTGACACGCGTGACGAGTTGCGGCGGCGAGTTCAAGATGATCGAGACGAGTTTCTTCCTGTCGCGCCAGACTTTGATCGCGGCGAGCAAACCGGGCATGCCGATCTGGCGCGAGAAACTGTTCGCTTGGATGCTGCGCAATTCGGAAAGCGCGATGGAATATTTCCGCCTGCCGACCAACCGCGTCGTCGAATTGGGGAGCCAGGTCGCGATCTAGCGTCAGGACCCCGGCCCCGCGCCGCAAGGTTAACTTTCGGACATATACCGAATAAGCGTTTGAACATTGCGGCAAGTCTTGCGATGCATGCGCGACAGACGGAGGTCGACCAGCCCATGCATGTCGTCGATGCCGATGCGAAGATCATGCCGCTTCCTGCCGAGCCCTTTGCGCTGATCGTCGGGCAGGCCCTGCGGCATGACGATGCCGATGCGCTCGAGCAGGCAATGCGGCGCATGGGGTTGCGGCCCGAACGGCTGACGGAGACGGGGGGCGATGGACGCGCCGCGGCTCCGCGTTTTCGGCTGCGCATCGGGGCCTTGTCGATGATTGCCGGGCCGGCGGGCGATGCGGCGCTCGACGATGCCGACCCCGTTCACCCGTCGACGAGCCTGCTCGCCGCAAGCTTGCCGACCGACTGGCGTATGCATTGCTGGACATTCGTACCCGAGGACGGCGGGAAGCAGGCGACCGCAGGCGACCGGCCCGACCATATGCGCGAATTGTTCAAGCTGATGGTTCTGACGATCGACCTGTTCGACGCCAGCCACATCTTCTGGTCGCCGGCGAAACTATGGTCGGATGCGCAGCAGTTCCGCGCCTCGGTCGCCGAAATGCTGGTCAGCGGCATGCCGCCGGTGCTGCACCTGGTGGCCTTTCGCCGCCGCGATGCGGGAGACGGCGAAATCGCCGGTACGCGCGGCCTTTCGTTGTTCGCCGGGCAGGAACTCGAAGGGCGGATGCCCCATGGCTGGACGGTGGCGGAGATGGTCAAGCGGCTTGCGCGGCTCGCGCTCGACATGATGCTCAACGGGCCGGTCGGCGGACCCGAGCGGCTGCGGGGGCTCGACGCGGGCGAATGGGTTATGCTGTCGCCGCAAACAGCGGGCGGGAGCGGCCCGCCGCTGGTTCGGGTCGAGTTCGGCTGGCGCGATTGAGGGCATCGCGGGATGGCAGGGGGCGCCCCCGCCGCGCCGCGGGATTTCAGCGCC
>JACDQN010000042.1 GCA_015657575.1 Sphingopyxis sp. | reverse complement strand
CTGGGCAAAATCGATCAAATCCCGAAGGGACGCCGAAATGGCTTCGATCTCAGGCTTGCGCGGCCTTGCGGGTAGCGATGCTACCCGCTGCACCCGCCCAAGCCCGATATCTTCGCCATTTCGACGCCTCGAACGTAGAATTAATGGGTCCTGACCCTAGGATCGGGGGCCGACTACAGCGAGGATGACTCGATGCGCCGTCTTGCAGTTCTAGCTCTCCCGACCCTTTTGCTCGCGACCTCCGCGGCAGCACAGATGCAACCGGTGCAAGGGATTCCCTGCGCGCAGGGCCTGCCCTGCACCGCTCCGCCGCCGCAGGTGCTGCAACAGATGTACGGCAGCGGCAGCGCTCCGGCACCGCCGGGACAGGTCATCCCGTTCGCCCAGGAAAAACAGCAATATGTCGGCGGCTATATGGTCAACAGCTTCGCCGCGATCGCCTTCTGGCGCTCGGAGTCGGGCCAGCCCGGCTATAGCTATGGCGCGCTGCGCGGCGACAGTCGTGAACAGGCGGAACAATATGCGATGACGGCGTGCCGCGAGGCGGGCGGGCGCGACTGCGTCGTCGGGCTGTGGGGCGGCAACGGACATTTCGCGATCGCACGCGACAAGGAGGGTCTCTATTATGCCGGCTTCGCGGGCACGCCCGGTGGAGCGAAACGCGCCGTGATGGACAGCTGCAAGAACGCCGGCGCCAAGTGCAAGGTCGTCGAGACGCTCGAAAGCATGCCCTATTTCTTCCGGTTCTAGCACGTCGAATCGCAGCGATTGGTTCGCCGCCGCGCTGACCGACCGCGCCGCCAGATTCGACTGACCGGCCCCCACCGCCCAAAAAAAAGAAGCCCGCCGGAGAACCGGCGGACTTCAAGAGAGCAGGATGGTCCACCATGAACCATCCTGCCCGGGTCGCCCCCGCTCAATGCTCGATTCGCGTGACATTTGCGCTACCCACTTGGGTAGGGCTCAAATTTTTTCTCTTTTTGCGTTATCGTCCTATCCGAAGATCGCGCCGCCGCGCATCTGCAGGGGATGCCTGTGTCCACCGAGCCCGCACCGACCTTTCCGCGCGACCATAATGCGCCTGCCGAATGGGAAGTGCTCAACACGCTGATCGGGCAGATCTACGATTCGGTGCTGCATCCCGAAAGCTGGAACGAGACGCTCGCGCGGATCACCGCCGCGCTTTGCCCGCTCAGCTGGGAAGCGGCCTTCATCCTGTGGGAAAGCAGCAACCCGCCCCGCGCCCGCTTTGTCGCCGCCACCGGCCTCGCCGCGGGTATCCAGGAAATCTACACGGCGGTCTATGCCGGCCACCACCCCTGGTCGCGCAAGTTCCAGCGCTACGGCAACGGCAGCGTCGTCGACAGCTACGACATCATGACGCGCGAGGAATTCTACGAAAGCGAATTCTTCCGCAATTTCCTGAAACCCTATGGCATCGACCGGCTCGTCGGCGTGCTGCTCGACCGGCGCGAGGGCGACCGGCTCGGGCTGATGCTCCCGGGGCCCGGCGACCGCGACGTCGACCGGCTGAAGCGCGGCCTGCGCGTCCTCGCTCCGCATATCCAGCGCGCCATGCGGATCAGCGACCGCATCGCCTCGCTCGACCTGGCCGCCGGCGCCGCGCGCGCCGCCGCCGATGCCGCGCCCTTCGCTATCTTCAGCCTCGACGACCAGCTCAATATCCTCGCCGCCAATGCGCGCGCGCAGCGGTATGAAAAGGCAGGCTTCGTCCGCCTCGCCGGCGACCGCTTCGCCTTCACCCATCCGGCAAGCCAGAAGCAGCTGCTCGACCTGATGCGGAGCGACGCGCCGACGGGCGTCGCCTTCCAGACCGCCGCGCCTTCGGGCAAGGAATGCCCCGTGCTCGTCGCGCGCATCACGCGGCAATCGGCGCAGCAACTGGGCGGCGTCGCGCTGGGCGCCTCGCTGATCGTCACGCTCGGCAGCGCGCCCGGCGAGACGCCGGTGGTCGAAATCGACCGCGTCGCCCAATGGTTCGGCCTGACCCCCGCCGAAGCCCGCCTCGCCGTCGCCCTCGCCGCTGGCGACACGCTACAGGACTATGCCGCCCTCCGCGCCGTCAGCCTCAACGCCGTGCGCTTCCTCTTGAAGGGTATCTTCCGCAAGACCGGTGCGGCGAGCCAGGCACAGTTGGTGGCGCAGCTTACGCGGCTGCCGGCCGCATCGGATCATTAGCGCAGCGATGAAGGCTTTGGGGTGGTGAGCGGACGTAAATATCCTCCCTGTGGCGAAGCCATGGGGAGGGGGACCGCCGCCGCAGGCGGTGGTGGAGGG
>JACDQN010000399.1 GCA_015657575.1 Sphingopyxis sp. | reverse complement strand
GTGGCTCGTTCGAGAGTGACGAAGAATAGGAACGTCCGCTACCGCTCGAAAGCCGTCGCTAGAAACCGAGATTGCGGAAGGCGATGCGGAAGGAGAAGCTGTTCCCGCGCCGCGCGTCGCCGGTGTCGAGATAGTCGCGGCGCCAGGTCAGCGCGATCGACAGGCAATCGTCGTCATAGGCGATGCCCAGCCGGTGCCGAATCGGATCGAAACCGTCGGCGATGCCCAGCGGATCGTCGGCGCGGCGCGTCAGGTCGATGATGGCGGAACCGAAAACCGACCAGCTTTTTGCGACCGCGATCCGCCCGCCGACGCGCGCTTCCTCGCGGTCCTGCAAATCCTCGCCGAGCAGCAATATGTCGCGGTTCAGGCGCGAATATCCGACCACCGCATAGGTCATCGGCTGCCGATCGTCGCATCGATCTCGTTCCGGCGAACCGCCAGATTGTCCTTGTCGAGCCGGAAGCGGTGGGTGAGGCGCAGGAAATCCTTGTAGGCGACCGTCGTGCGTCCGACGACGTCCGACGTGCGATCGGTTAGGCCGGTGCCGTCGGGAAACAGGCTGGGCTTGTCCGACAGGCGATAGCTTTGGCCGACGCTGCTGTTGACGGTGAAGCCGGGGCGGCTGAAATTCCATTCGACGCCATAGGTGATGCGTGCGCCGTCCTCGAACCGGTCGTATCCCGAGAAGCGGTTGATCGCGAAAAGATTGCTGTCCTCGAGGTCGAAGGCGCGCGAATCCTCGTTCGGAATGTCGAGATTCTTGAGCTGAGGCGTCGCGACGATCTGGACGCGCGGGGTCAGCGTCTGCGTCCCGCCCAGGAATTCGCCGACGAAGGGCCAGCGCATGTCGGCGGCAACCGCCGCGATCCCGCGGCCTTCCCAGCCCGATCTGCCGCGATAGCCGGGGATCGCGGTCAGCAGATTTTCGTCGCTGTGATAGATGTCGCCGCGCACCAGCGCGGTCAGCGTCACTTCCTGACCGAGCCGCGTCAGCCCGCGCAGATCCCAGCGGACGCCCGCAAAGGCCCGCTGCGTATCCTGCCCGGCGGTACGCCCGATCGCCAGCGTGTTGAGCTGCAGCTCGATCTGGCCGCCGAGCAGCGGATCGGCGAGCCGCTGGCGATAGTCGATGATCGGCAGCGCCACTGGCTGCTGCCCTTGGATGTCGTTGACCCGCAACGTTTGCGTCGCCCAGCCGGCGATCGACAGATAGGAACTGCCGCCGATGCGCTCGAGCTCGAAGGTCGAACGCAACCGGTCGTCGCGGCTGATGTCGTAACGCCGCATGAAGGTGCGGTCGGTGGTGATGCGGCCCGAATAGGAGAAGCTCCATTTCGGGCTGAACTGGAACTTGCCCGCGCTTTCCAGATAACCGCGGAACTGGCGATTGGGGTCGATCACCTGGCCCGACACCGGCACGACCGCGCTGTGCGTCGCATAGCCGTTGATCCGGAACGACCCGATGTCGGTCAGCGCGCGGAACTCGCCCTCGATCATCGGCGCGGAACTGGTGTAGAGGTGCGGAGTGATCGTGATGTCGCGGTCGGGCGCGAGACGAATATAATAGGGAACCGCGATCTCGAAGCCGTTGGTGCGGTCGAGCCGGATTTCGGGGACCAGGATGCCGCTGCCCGCCTCGCTGTTCGCGGGATGGCTGAGCCCGGGCAGCGGGATCAGCGGCAAACCGAAAATCTCGACGCGCGCGCCCTTATACTTCACCTTGTTCCGGGCGCGGTCGTAAATCACCTTCACCGCGCGGATCTGCCAGCTCGGATTCTTGGGGCAGCCTTCGTCATCTTCGACCGGGCAGGGCGTGTAAGCGGCATTTTCGAGTTCGATATTGCCGTTGTCGAAGCGCGTGCCCTTCATCGCCGCGAGCCGCGAGCCGTTGTCGAGCACGACGAGCATGTTTTCGACCACCCCGTCGCGCAGCGTATCGGTCAGGACGATGCGGTCGCCATAGGCGGTGTCGCCTTCGGGGTTCTTCACCGCGACATTGCCTTCGGCGACGACCTCGCCGGTGTTGCGGTTCCACGTCACCTTGTCCGCGCGCATCTCGATCGCTTCGCGGTTCATCTGGACATTGCCTTCGGCGACGACGATGTCGGCGTCGCTGTCATAGTTCAGATTATCGGCGGCGAAACCGACCTGTTCGTCGCCCTGCGTCTTCGGCGCGTCGGTGGTTGTGGCGCTGACGTCGCGGTCCTGCAGGTCGGGCTGGCCGGCGGGCGCCTCGATGCGCGGTGGCTCGACCGTCTGCTGCGCCGCGACCGGACAGGCCATGAGCGCGGCGCCACTTGCCGTCGCCAGCCAGAACGGCCGCGCCCGCGCCGCTTGTTGGAACAAAGCCCAGCTCATTTAATCCCTTTGTCCCGAACCCACTATCGACGTCTTCCGGCTTGGACCGGCAGCTTTGTTTTTGCAACTCGCAAGCGAAACCCCTATCGATCCGGCACGTTCCAATCAATCATCGCATAAGAAAGTTAAGGCATGGACATTCAGTTTGTCGCGCAAATCGACGCGTCTGCCGACGTCGTCGCTTTTCCGGTCCGCAAGGGCGAAGCCGGGGCGCTCGGCGCGCTGCTCGGCGCTGCGGCGACGCAGGCGCGCTTCGACGGTGCTGCGGGCGCGATTGCCGAGACCGCCGCGATCGACGGCGCGCAGGCAAAGCGGCTGCTGCTCGTCGGCTTGGGCGAAGGCAGCGAACACGACCTCGAACGCGCCGGGGCGGCGCTCGTCGCGCGGTTGCAGACAAGCGGCGTGACCGCGGTTCATGTCGATTTCGCGAGCGCCGGCCAGAGCGACGCCGACGATGTCCTTGCCTTTGCGATGGGCGCGCGCCTGCGGAGCTGGCGCTTCGACACCTATCGCACGCGGCTCGCCGACACGGCGAAGCCCAGC
The DNA here is from genome assembly GCA_015657575.1 of Sphingopyxis sp. Classification (GTDB taxonomy): domain Bacteria; phylum Pseudomonadota; class Alphaproteobacteria; order Sphingomonadales; family Sphingomonadaceae; genus Sphingopyxis. The sequence goes on along the minus strand of JACDQN010000399.1, from coordinate 1,785 downwards.
CTCGCGAAAATCGTCATCGCGTCGCCGGCGGGCGACCTGTCGGCGCGCTGGGCCGACTATTCGGCGGTCGCCGACGGCGTCGCGCTGACCCAGACGCTGGTCGCCGAGCCGCCGAACATCCTCTACCCCGAAAGCTTCGTCGAGCGCTGCCAGCATCTCGCCGACCTTGGCGTCGAGCTCGAAATCCTCGACGAGCGGCAGATGAAGGCGCTCGGCATGGGCGCGCTGCTCGGCGTCGCGCAGGGGTCGACGCGGCCGCCGCGGCTGCTCGCGATGCGCTGGAACGGTGGCGCCGAGGGTGAAGCGCCTGTCGTCTTCATCGGCAAGGGCGTCACCTTCGACACTGGCGGCATCAGCATCAAGCCCGCCGCGGGCATGGACATGATGAAATGGGACATGGGCGGTGCGGGCGCCGTCGCGGGCGCCATCAAGGCGATTGCCGGCCGCAAGGCAAAGGCGAATGTCGTCGGCGTCGTCGGCCTCGTCGAAAATATGCCCGACGGCAATGCGATGCGCCCCGGCGACGTCGTGACCAGCATGTCGGGGCAGACGGTCGAGGTGCTCAACACCGACGCCGAGGGCCGTCTCGTCCTCTGCGACGCGATCAGCTGGGCGCAAAAGGCTTATGATCCCAAGGTGATCGTCGATCTTGCGACGCTGACCGGCGCGATGGTGATCTCGCTCGGCCATGAATATGCGGGCATCTTCGCCAATGACGAGACGCTCGCCGCCGGCCTGATCGCGGCGGGCGAGGCGAGCGGCGACAAGCTGTGGCGCTTCCCGCTGTCGCCTGCCTATGACAAGCTGATCGACAGCCCGATCGCCGACATGAAGAATGTCGGCCCCCGCGAAGGCGGCTCGATCACCGCGGCGCAATTCCTGAAGCGCTACATCACCGACGGCGTCGCCTGGGCCCACCTAGACATCGCAGGCATGGCCTGGCACGACAAGGACGGCCCGGTCTATGGCAAGGGCGCGACCGGCTACGGCGTGCGCTTGCTCGACCGCTATATCGCCGCCAATCACGAAGGCTGAGAAAACGGGGCAGGGGAGCATGGCGCGTGTCGACTTTTACCGGCTGACCCGCGACCCGGTCGAGCGGGTGCTCCCCGCGCTCGCGACGCGCGTCCTGGCGAACGGCGACCGCCTGCTGGTGGTCGCCGCACCCGCGATGCAGCGGCAGGCGATGGATGAGGCGCTGTGGACGCTCAACCCCGCGAGCTTCCTGCCGCACGGTCATGCAGGGTCGCCGGACGAGGAGATCGAACCGATCCTGATTGCGGCACGCTGGACCCATCGCCGCCCAACCGGGCCAGCCACCTCGCGCTCGCCGACGGCGAATGGCGCGAGGAAGCGCTGGGCTTCGATCGCACTTTCCTTCTGTTTGACAACAGCCGCATCGACGACGCCCGCGCGCTCTGGCGCACGCTTGCCGCGCGCGACGATGTCGACAACCGCTTCTGGAAACAGGACGAAAAACGGCCGCTGGTCCGAAGGGCCTTAGCGCGCGCGCTCTGTCCTTGCAGTGCAGCAAAAGCGGGGCTAGAGGCGCGCGCATCAGATAACAAGCCAACGCAGGAGCTTCCCCCATGGCGATCACTCGCACCTTTTCGATCATCAAGCCTGACGCCACGCGTCGCAACATCACCGGCGCCGTCACGAAGATGCTCGAAGACGCCGGCCTGCGCGTCGTCGCGTCGAAGCGTATCCACATGACCCGCGAACAGGCCGAGGCTTTTACGCGGTCCACAAGGAACGCCCCTTCTTCGGACGAACTGTGCCGAT
>JACDQN010000398.1 GCA_015657575.1 Sphingopyxis sp. | reverse complement strand
CTGGGGCACATCCGACCCGCATGATCGGCGGCGTGATCATGACGCACGGCGACGACGACGGTCTGCGCTGTCCGCCGCGCATCGCGCCGCACCAGATCGTCATCGTGCCGATGCTGCGCGACAATGACGAGGACGCCGCCATCCTCGATTATTGCCGCGACCTCGAAGCCAGCCTCAAGGCGCTCGACGCCTTCCGCGAGCCCGTGCGCGTGCTGCTCGATACGAGTGGCGCGAAGGCGCAGACCAAGCGCTGGGGCTGGGTCAAGAAGGGCGCGCCGGTGATCGTCGAGGTCGGTCCGCGCGACGTCGCGGGCGGCAATGTCGCGGTGATCCGCCGCGATCGCCTCTATCAGGAGAGCGGCAAGCTGAATTCCGCCTTCGTCCCGAAGGGCGATTTCGTCGCCGAAGCGGTGGCGACGCTCGAGGATATCCAGACCCGCCTCTACGCTGAAGCCAAGGCGCGGCTCGATGCGAACATCGCCCGCGATGTCACTGATCTGAAAGCGCATTTTGCGGGTGACGACAAGTTCGTCGGCTGGGCCGAAGTGCAATGGTCGCGCCCGACCGGCGCCGCGCTCGACACGATCGTCGAGCAATTGAAGGCGCTAAAGCTGACGATGCGCAATACCCCGCTGAGTGCAGCTCCGGCCGACGGCGCCTGCATCTTCACGGGCGATCCAGCGGTCGAGCGCGTGCTCGTTGGGCGGACCTATTGATCTTGTTCAAGCGAAGACGCGAAGACGCGAAGAAGTTGCGCTCGCCGCGAAGCGGCTTTCCCGATCTGACGCCGCGTCATTCGGCGCTGCGAGATGAAAAATGGGGCCTATCGGCCCGCGCCTTGTTCTTCGCGTCTTCGCGTCTTCGCGTGAATCCTCTAAGAACCGGCGTATGAAAAAGCCCAAGCCGCAACCCGGCCTTCCCTCGCGAGAGCAAATCCTGCGCCTCATTCAGGACAGCCCCGGCGCGATCGGCAAGCGCGAGATTGCCAAGCATTTCGGTCTGCACGGCGCCGACAAGATCGCGCTGAAAGCACTGCTCAAGGACATGACCGACGAAGGGATCGTCGACATGGCGCCGGGCCGTGCTTTTCACAAGCATGGGGGAATGCCGCGCGTTACGGTGTTGCGGGTCGCGGTGGTGGAGGGCGATGTGGTGTGGGCCGTACCCGACCGCTGGGAAGGATCCGGCCCGCCGCCGCGCCTTCGGGTGATGGAAAAGGGGCGCAAGAGTGCGCTCGGGATCGGCGACCGCATTCTCGCGCGTACCGAGGAACGCGGCAGCGGCCATGTCGCGCACCCGATGAAGAAATTGCAGGCGGGCGGCGAAACGATCATCGGCGTACTCGTCGCCGATACCGGCCCCGGCGGCAAACCGATCACCTGGCTGCGTCCCGCCGACAAGCGCGCGCGTTTCGACTTCGCGGTGTCGGATATGGGAGATGCGGCGATCGGCGACCTCGTCCGCGCCGAACTGTCGGGCCGCGGCCCGGCGACCAAGGCGCGCGTGATCGACCGCATCGGCGATCCGTTCGCGCCGCGTTCGCTCAGCATGATCGCGATCGCCAGGCACGAAATTCCGCACGTCTTCGGTCAGGAAACGCTCGCCGAAGCAGAGCGCGCTGCGAAGCTGCCGCTGACGACGGACGGCCGCGAGGATTTGCGCGCGCTGCCGATCGTCGCGATCGATCCGGCGGACGCGCGCGACCATGACGATGCCGTGTGGGCGATCCCCGACGAAGATCCGACGAACAAGGGCGGCTATCGCGCCATCGTCGCAATCGCCGACGTCAGCTATTATGTCCGCGCCGATGGCGCGCTCGACCGCGAGGCGCGGCGCCGCGGCAACAGCGTCTACTTCCCCGATCAGGTCGTGCCGATGCTTCCCGAAACGCTGTCGGCGGGCGTCTGCTCGCTGAAGGCGGGGCAGGATCGCGCCGCGATGGCGTGCCATATGGTCGTCGACAAGCAGGGCAAGGTGACGTCGTGGCGTTTTACCCGCGCGCTGGTGCGGCTGCGCGCGAACATCCCCTACGAACGCGCGCAGGCCGCCTATGATGCCGAGACGCCTGACGAAGGCTGGGACGCCGACGTGCTGCCAGCGCTGAAGCATCTCTGGGGCTGCTGGATCTTGCTTGCGAAGGCGCGCGCCGCTCGGTCGCCGCTCGATCTCGAACTACCTGAGCGGCAGGTGCTGCTCGACGCGCATGGTAATATCGCCGAGATCCGCGTTCGCGAGCGCCTCGACGCGCACCGGTTGATCGAGGATTATATGATCGCCGCCAACGTCGCCGCGGCGAAGGCGCTCGAGGCGAAGAAATCGCCCGTCATGTACCGCATCCACGAGCCGCCGAGCCGCGAGAAGCTCGTCAGTCTGAAGGACTATCTCGAGACGTTCGAACAAAGCTTCGCGCTTGGGCAGGTGATTACTCCTGCCGTCTTCAACCGGCTGATCGACGGCTTTTCGGGCGACGACCGCCTGCCGCAGCTGATGGAGGCTATACTGCGCAGCCAGACCCAGGCCTATTACGGCCCGGCGAACTCGGGCCATTTCGGGCTCGCGCTTGGCAGCTACGCGCATTTCACCTCGCCGATCCGGCGCTATTCCGACCTGATCGTCCACCGCGCGCTCGTCGACAGTTATCGCCTCGAAGTTACCGGGCAAGCCCAAGGGGTTGCCCGAACGCACCGGGTTGGGCGAGGCCGACCGCAAGGGGCTGTCGCGCATCGGCGAGGCGATCAGCGCGCTCGAACGCCGCGCGATGGAGGCCGAGCGTGAGACGATCGACCGTTATGTCGCCGCCTATCTCGCCACGAAGGTCGGTGAGATCGTGCCGGCGCGGATCACCGGGGTGCAACCCTTCGGCTTTTTCGCGACGGTCGACGGGCTCGGCGGCGACGGGCTGGTGCCGGTCTCGACGCTGGGCAGCGAACGCTTTTTCTATGACGAGGCGGCGCGGACGCTCGACAGCGAGCATGGCCGCGTCAGCTATTCGGTCGGCCAGCGGCTGGAGCTGCGTTTGATGGACGCGAACCCGGTCAGCGGCGCGCTGCGCTTCGAGCTTCCCGACGCGCCCGAAGGCGGTTTTCGCAATCGCCCGCCGCGGCGCGACGGACTCAAGAAGGCGGGCAAGCATATGGTCGGCAAGCGCGGGCGGCCGGGCAATATCCGGCACCAGGGGCGGAAGCGCTAATCCCACCCTTGTTCGGCTATTTGGCTGCCAGCTTCGCGAGCAGCGCCGCGCTTTCCGCGTCCGCCGGAAAGAAGGCTTCGATCGCCAGTTCGGACAGGGTGATGTCGACCGGCGTTCCGAAGATCGTCACCGTCGACACGAAGCTGATGCGCCCCGCGACCGTATCGAGCACCAGCGGCACCGCGATGCTGCTCACCGTGCCGACAGCATTGTCGTTCGCCTCGACCGCATAACCCGCAACCTCTTCGCGCAGCGCCGCGAGCTGCGGATCGGCGCTCGCCTCGATCTGCAGGTCGAGACGATGCAGGATATGCGCGCGCCACATCGCATAATTGACGATATGCGGCGCGAGCCCTTCGGGGTGCAACGCGATGCGCAGCACATTGACCGGCGGTTCGAACAGCGCGGGCGCGGCGAGCTTTGTCAGGATGTTGACGGCGCTGTTCGCCGCGATCATGTTCCAGTGCCGATCGACCGCGAGCGCCGGATAGGGTTCGTGTCCCCGCAGCACATGCTCGACGATCGCTTTCATGCCCGCCATCTCGTCGCTGTCGAGCGCGCGTTCCTGAAAATCGGGCGCATAGCCGGCTGCAAGCAGCAGCGCGTTGCGTGCGCGGTGCGGTACCTCCAGGCAGTCGGCGATCCGCCCGAGCATTTGCGCGCTGGGTTTGGAGCGCCCCGTCTCGATGAAACTGAGGTGGCGCGTCGAAATCTCGCTGTCGAGCGCGAGGTCCATCTGGCTCATACGGCGGCGGACGCGCCATTCGCGCAGCTGATCGCCGAGGGAAGCGGGTTTCATCGTCATTCTCCTTCGTAACGCCAGCTATACCCCGGCCTTCGTTCTTTCCATTACCCCGGGCGTAATCGACCCCATTCAATCCGCGGTTCAATTGGGGCGGGTCGAAAGGAGAATCACCATGTCGATCCACCATCTCAAGACTATCCTCATCGCCGATGCCGTCACCTGCGCCGGCGTTTTTGCCGCCGGTCTGTTTGCCGCTGCACCGGTTGCCGCCCTGCTCGGTCTGCCCGCGAATATCGTCACGATCGGCGGCTGGATCTGCCTCGCCGCCGGCCTGCTGATGGTCGCCGCCGCGCGGCAGAAGATCCCGGGCGCCGCGCTGGTAAAGCTGATCGTGCTCGGCAATCTTGGCTGGGTCGCCGCAAGCTTTGCGGTGCTCGCGACTTATGCGGGGCAGATGACGGGCGTGGGCATCGCGGTTGTCGCCGCGCAGGCGCTCGGCGTACTGGGCTTCGCGATCCTCGAAGGCAAAGGCGCCGCGGCGCCGCGAATTGTCGTCGTCTAGCTCAGCGCATCGAGCCGGGCGATATCGATCGCGCCCGGCACCAGCATCACCGGGCAGGGCAGCGTGCCTGCATCCTGTCCGGTGAAGAAGGCGACGAGCGGCCCAGGCGCGCCGCTCGCCGCCGTCGCGAGGACCAGCGCCGCGATTTCATCGTTAGCGCGGATCACTTCGCAGACGACCTCGGTCGGCTTGCCCGATTTGACCATCACCTGCGGCGTCAGATTGGCTTCCTGCGTCACCGTGTCTGCGGCGGCGGATACCAGCTGCTCGGCATGTTCGCGCGCCTCGGCCTCAATCGTCGCCTGGACGCCGCCGAAGGCAACGAAGTCCTGGGGCGGGATGATCGCGAGCACCATGACGCCGCCGCCCGTGCGCGCCGCGCGCCGCGCCGCGAAGCGCAGCGCCAGTGCCGCCTCGGGACTGTCGTCGATCACCACCAGATATGTCCGCATCGCCCCGACCCCTCGTGTTTTTGCTTGGAGCCAAGAGTGCGTCACATTCGTATGAAACGCAAGCTGGCCCGCTGGACCTTGACCGACGCAGCGCTTATGGCGAGGAAGAATCCGTAGCGGCAGGCCTCGCCTGCAAGACTGACAGGGACACGCCTAGACATGCCAATCGAACTCAAAATGCCCGCTCTTTCGCCGACGATGGAGGAGGGCACGCTCGCCAAATGGCTGGTCAAGGAAGGCGACACGGTCAAATCGGGCGACCTGCTCGCCGAGATCGAGACCGACAAGGCGACGATGGAGTTCGAAGCCGTTGACGAGGGCGTGATCAGTCAGATCCTCGTTGCCGAAGGCACCGACAATGTGAAGGTCGGTACAGTGATCGCGACGATCGCGGGCGAGGGTGAGGATGCGAGCGCCAAGGCGGCTCCCGCCCCGGCGCCGTCGCCGAGCCCAAGGCTGAAGCGCCTGCGCCGGCGCCGCTGCGGCGCCG
>JACDQN010000397.1 GCA_015657575.1 Sphingopyxis sp. | reverse complement strand
TGCGACCGCGACTGTGCGCCAAATGCCCCTCCGTCAGCCTCTTCGAGGCTGCCACCTCCCCATGCCTGCGGCACAGGGAGGATCGCGATGGCGATGGCGAAGCGATCGGGCTATGCCGCCCGCATGACCAGCCCCTTCGCCTTCACCCACGCGCTCTGCCGCGCTCCGGCACCGTCGGCCGTCAACGGCATTCGCGCAGGCGGCGGCCCCGATCCCGATTTCGGCGCGCTCGCCGCCGAGCATGACGCCTATGTGGCGATGCTTCGCGATCTCGGCCTCTCCGTCGACGTCCTGCCCCCGCTCGCGGACTATCCTGATGCCCTCTTCACCGAAGATGTCGCGCTGACCTTTCCCGAAGGCGCGATCCTGCTCCGCCCCGGCGCGGAAGCCCGTGCGGGCGAAGTCGCGCATATCCGCGATGCACTTGCCGCGCGGCATCCGATGCTGCTCGAAATGACCGTCGGCCATGTCGAGGGCGGCGACGTGCTGCGCCTCGCCGACCGCGTGATCATCGGCCTGTCCGACCGCACCGACCGCGTGGGCGCAGTCGAACTCGCGAGCTTGCTCGAACGCCTCGGCTATCGCGCCGAGATTGCGGCAACCCCTGCCGGAGTCCTCCATTTCAAGACCGGTTGCAGCCTGATCGACGAGCGGACGATCCTCGCCGTTCCCGCGATGCGCGACTGCCTCGCATTCGCCGAGCTCGAGGTTGTCCTGACTCCGCTGGGCGAAGAGGGCGCCGCCAATATCCTGCGCGTCCGGGACATGGTGCTGATCGGCGAGCGCTGGCTCGCGACGCAGGCGATGCTCGCGGCGCGGGGCGTGCCGTTCCGCACCGTGGCGACCGAGCATATCGCGCGCATCGACGCGGGGCTCAGCTGCATGTCGCTGCGTTGGTGAGCGTGCCCGCGAATCCGGCACAGCGCACGCTGATCGCTCTACTGCTCGGCCTGCTGCTTGTGGCGCAGATCGAGCAGCCCTATCCCGAGATAGCGCTGCTCCAGCATATTCCAACGATGCTGATGATCGCCTTCTCGCCGTGGCTGCTGCGCCGCTGGCCGCTGACGACGGCTTCGGTCGCCTGCATCGTCCTCTTCATGGCGCTGCACACGCTCGGCGGGCGTTATGCCTATAGCAATGTTCCTTATGACGACTGGGCACAGGCACTGACGGGATCGACCGTGTCCGAAGCGTTCGGCTGGACCCGCAACCATTATGACCGGCTCGTTCATTTCGCCTTTGGCGCGCTATCGGTGATTCCCGTGACCGAAATCGCAAGGCGCTGGGGCGGCGTCGGCGCGCGGGGTGCGGCGTTGGCCGTGCTCGCCTGGGTGTTGGCGATATCCTGCCTCTACGAAATCTTCGAATGGCTGCTCACCCTTGTTGCGGCGGGCGCGACCGCCGACCGCTATAACGGGCAGCAAGGCGATATCTGGGACGCGCAAAAGGATATGGCGCTCGCGGCGCTGGGTGCGATAGGGGTGGTGTTGGTCAGAGGCAGGAGATAGGCATGCGCACGTTCACGACCCTCGCGATGATCGGCCTTCTCTCTGCGTGCAAGCCGGCCGCAGACAAGGCGCCGGCAGACGCTGATCCCGTCGCTCCCGCAGTTCCCGAAGCCAAGGCGGACGGCCCCAATGCAGCGACGACCGCCGTCAGCCTCGACGGCGAAGGGCTGCGCTTCGTCGACAAGGCCAGCGGAAAGACGAGTCTGCTGGCCTTCGGCGTCCCGCGCGCGCAGGCCGAAACGGCGCTGGCGAACGTCGCGGGCAGGGAGGACGATCGCAGTACCAACGCGGAATGCGGCGCGGGGCCGATGGAATTCACCCGTTATGACGCGATGACGCTGAACTTCCAGGACGGCAAATTCGCCGGCTGGTTCCTCGGCGACGAACCCGGCGCCGATATCTATTCGACGATGAGCGGGATCGCCATCGGTACCGCGCGCGCCAAGGCCAAGGAGACGGTCTCGATCGTCGATCTCGAGGACAGCACGCTGGGCGAGGAGTTCAGCATCGGGACGGGCGACAAGGTGATCGGCGGCATGTTCGCGGCGCCGGGCGACGCCGCGAAGATCGAGGCGCTGTTTGCCGGTGTGAACTGTTTCTTCCGGTAGCGAGCGAAAAGATCCTCCTCTTGGCGGAGCCATGGGGAGGTGGCAGCCCGAAGGGCTGACGGAGGGATCGACGCCGTCAGGCGTCGGGGCAAGGCCAGACCCCTCCACCACTCGCTTTGCGAGCGGTCCCCCTCCCTAACGCTGCGCGATGGGGAGGATCTTTGGGGCCGCCCCCCAAAGCACCCGCCAATCGGGCCCGCTACAGCATATATTTCATCCGGATCGACTGGCGCATGTCGCTCGCGACCGCGAAGCTGGCCGATTTGAAGCTCGGCGCGCCGACGGTGATGGTCGGGTTGCGCGAAAAGCCGAAGCCCTCCTTGGGCAGGAACAGCGCAAGGTCCATCTTGTTGTTGCTGTTCTCGTCGTGCACCACCGCGATCGCATAGGTGCCGGTTGCGGGCGCGTGGATCGAGAAGTCGCCGGCGTCGGCCGCCTTGACCGCCATGCGCACCGACGCCTTGTCCTTGCTGCAATCGGGAAAGGCCTTGGGGTTGGTCGTCAGACAGACGAGCAGCTGGCCCTTCGTATTGCGCAGCCCCGTGACATTGACCTCAACGGTCGGCGGCGGTGCGCTCGCGGCGGTCAGCAGCAGCGGCAAAAGTGCCAAGCCCGATATCCGTGCCGCACGCCTTGTCCCAGAAACGGAAATAGAGACCATAATTCCCCCGGTAGGCGGCATGATGCGCCTGGTGATGCGTCGCGGTTATCAGCCATCGCCCTGCCGGTCCATGAACAAGCGCGCGCGGAAACATCTCCCACCCCATATGATTGCCGACGCCCATGATCGTCATGATGGAAAGGACGAGGCCCAGCATCGCGACGTGGATCGGGATCAGAAAAACGAGGGCGGGGATGACGACCGCGCCGGTGATCGCCTCGACCGGATGAAAGCTCATCGCCGCCCAGGCGGTCGGCGGGCGGCTTTGATGATGCACGGCATGGGCGATGCGGAACGCCGCCGGACGGTGCATCCAGCGATGCGTCCAATAAAACCATGTGTCGTGGATCAGCAGATAGGCGAAGAGGCTGAGTGGCAGATACCAGAGCGGGAAGACGTCCCAATCACTATAGATGCGCGTCCAACCCCGCTCCTGCCATCCCCAGGCAACGATGCCCGCCGGCACGCCATAGATGGCGGCGCTCGCGAGGCTCCAGCCGATCTCGCGCCGCATCTGCGGTTCGAGACCGCGATAGAGGCCGGGGTGCTTCCACCGCGTCGCGAGCGCGAAGCCGCCGCTGCTGATCAGGTAGCGCACGCCGACGATCGCGGTCATTGCGAGTGCAGAAAACAGGATCGCCCAGCCGGTCATGGCGCGAGGCTAGCCGCCTCGCGCCGCGTTGCAATGGCTTTGCGCCAGCGCGCGGACGCGGCTAGGGCGGGAGGATGGGCCAGCCGAGCATGGACAGATGTGATATCGTGATCGTCGGCGGCGGGCTCGCTGGCGGGCTGGCCGTGCTTGCCCTCGCCGCGAAGCGCCCCGATCTCGACGTGCGGCTGGTCGAGCCGGGTCCGGTCGGCGGCAATCATGTCTGGTCCTTCTTCGACAGCGACATCGCCAAGCGGGACCGATGGCTGGTCGCGCCGCTCGTGCGCCATCACTGGCCGCGCTACGACGTTCGTTTCCCCGGACACGTCCGCACGCTGCGCATGGGGTACAAGAGCATCACCGGCGAAGCGCTTGCCAAGGCGGTCGCCGCGGCGCTGCCCGAAGGCCAGGTCATCGCCGACAAGGCGAAGCATCTCGCGCCCGACCATGTGCTGCTGGCGCGCGGCGGGCGGCTGTCGGCAAAGCATGTCATCGACGCGCGCGGCGCGGGCAAATTCCCGACGCTCAACTGCGGCTGGCAGAAATTCGTCGGGCAGGCGCTGACGGTCAAGGGCGGGCACGGTGTCGAGCATCCGGTCGTGATGGACGCGGCCGTCGAGCAGCTGGACGGCTATCGCTTCGTCTATCTTTTGCCCTTCGATGCCGAGACGATCTTCGTCGAGGACACGTATTACAGCGATGAGTCCGATCTCGATGTGTCCGTCATCCGCGAACGGATCGCATCCTATGCGGTGTCGCAGGGCTGGGAGGTGGCAGCAACCGGCCGTGAAGAGACCGGTGTGCTCGCGGTGGTGATCGCGGGCGAATTCGACCGGCTTTGGCCGGTGTCCGACCGCACGGCGCGGATCGGCGCGCGGGCCGGGATGTTCCATGCGACGACCGGATATTCGCTGCCCGACGCGGTGCGCACGGCCGTCGCGTTACCCGCACTGGCCGGCCGCGCCGACCTCCCCGAACGGCTGCGCGACCGCGCCGCCGCTGCGTGGCGGCGCCAGCGTTTCTATCGCATGCTCGGCGCGATGCTGTTCCGCGCTGCAGAACCGGATGAGCGGTACCGCATCTTCCAGCGCTTCTATCGCCTGTCGCCGGGTCTCATCGCGCGCTTCTATGCGGGACGTTCGTTGGCGACCGACAAGCTGCGCATCCTGTCGGGCAAACCGCCGGTGCCGGTGGGCCGTGCCATTGCCGCGCTCCGGCGGTTCGACTGGAAATGAGCCGCCGCGCGATCGTGATCGGCGCCGGGTTCGGCGGTCTTGCGCTGGCGATCCGCCTGCAATCGGCGGGCGTTGCGACGACGATCGTCGAGGCGCGCGACCAGCCCGGAGGGCGTGCCTATCACTGGAAGCGCGAGGGCTTCACCTTCGATGCGGGGCCGACCGTTATCACCGATCCGCCGTGCCTGAAGGAATTGTGGGCATTGAGCGGGCAGGATATGGCGGCCGACGTCGATCTGATGCCGGTGATGCCCTTCTACCGGCTCAACTGGCCAGACGGCACGAACTTCGACTATTCGAACGACGAGGCCGCGCTGCGCGCCGAAATCGAGAAGCTGAACCCCGCCGATGTTGCGGGTTACGACCGCTTCCTCGCCTATTCGAAGGGTGTTTACGAGCAGGGCTATGTGAAGCTCGGCGCGGTGGCCTTTCTCGACTTTTCGACGATGATCAAGGCCGCGCCGGCGCTGATGAAATATCAGGCGTGGCGCAGCGTCTATTCGGTCGTGTCGTCATACGTAAAGGACGAGCGGCTGCGGCAGGCGCTGTCGTTCCATACGCTGCTCGTCGGCGGCAACCCGATGACGACGAGCGCGATCTACGCGCTGATCCACACGATCGAGAAGGACGGCGGCGTCTGGTTCGCGCGCGGCG
>JACDQN010000396.1 GCA_015657575.1 Sphingopyxis sp. | reverse complement strand
GGTCAGCGGTTCGATCCCGCTAGGCTCCACCATTTCTTCTTGCATCATCGACAGGGCACGATCGCCCCCCGCCGGGCGTTCCTGCCTCTCTATCGCTCACCCACATCGCTGCCTTTGCTACGCCGCCCGGCCATCGCCGGCACGGCCGGTCGCGCGGCGGCGCCTCGGCGATGCGCCCGGTTTCCGCTATATCTGGACGATTGATAACTTATAGCGGATTTTTAATTATAGATGTCCTTGCAGACCGCCCCTATCCGACGTCGGTCGGTTCCCTGTTTCGGCGAGCGCCGACTAGGGAAAAGGATGCGCGGCGTGGACAATCTGACGCATAGCCTTGTCGGGGCGATCATCGGTCAAACCGGGTTGAAGCGCCGGACGGGCCTGGGGATGGCGGCGCTGATCATCGGGGCGAACCTGCCCGACATCGATGCGGTCTACGCGGTGGGCGGGATTGCGGCTTCGCTGCAGATGCATCGCGGCGTCACGCACGGCCCGATCGCGCTTATCCTCATGCCCGCGGTACTGGCGGCGCTATTGACGGGTTTCGACCGCTGGCAGGACAGGCGCGGCAAGCGGCCGCCCGGCCGTCTGCCTGTGCGCTTCGGATGGCTCTATCTTCTCGCGCTGATCGGCTGCGCCACGCATATCGCGTTCGACTGGTCGAACAGCCACGGGGTCCGGTTGCTCGAACCCTTTTCCAGCCGCTGGTTTTATGGCGACCTGCTTTTCATTATCGACATCTGGCTGTGGCTGGGTTTCGGCATCGCGCTGTGGCGTTCGCGGCGCCGCGAATTGCGCGGCAGCGATTGGCGGCGCCCGGTCCGCGTCGCGATCGGCGTCGCGCTTGCCTATATGAGCGTGAATGGCGTCATCACCTATGCGCAGGAGGAGCGGGCCTTGGCGGCGTCCCCCGGCGACCGGATCGTCATCGCGGACGAAGTACCGGTCGCTTTTTGGCGGCGCGAAATGATCAGCGGCACCGGCGATGGAATCTGGACGGTCGATGATCGCCGCTATGGCGACGTCCCGCTCGCCCGCTGCGATCTGGCGAAGGCGCGGCGCATCGATCCGCGGATCGGCGCCTATCTGTTCTGGTCGCGCGCACCGTTCGTGCGGCAGGGCAAGGATGGGTGGATGCTGGCGGACGCACGCTACGCCGACGAGCCCGCCGAGATTGTCGTCCCGCTGCCGCCCGGCGTCTGCCCGCCCGTTCGCTTGCCTTGAGGCATGGCGCCGCTATTCGGCGGCCTCTTCCTTCTCGAACAAAGGTTCCAGCTGGATCGGGTCGGCGAGCGTGATGCGATCGAGGATCGACGCCGTATCGTCGCGGACCTTGAGCATCAGGCTGCGCAGCCGGCATTCGGCCTCTGGCAGGCAATTCTTGCAATGCTCGTGCGCGTTGCGCGCGGCGCAGGGGACGAGCGCCAGCGAGCCGCGCGTCAGCCGGACGAGATCACCATAGCTGATGTCGATCGGCGGCAGCGCAAGCTGATAGCCGCCATCGCGCCCGCGCTGCGACAGCAGAAGGCCCTCGCGCGCCATTTCCGACAGGATCACGGTCAGGAATTTGGGCGGAATATTCTGCGCTTCCGCAATATCCGCGAGCTGCACCTGCCCCTTGCCCCAATGATCGGCAAGATGCTGAAAAGCACGGATCGTATAGCGGGTCTTTTGCGACAGCATGGACTGTACCTGTTACATATTCAGCCTCAATTCAACCTGTCTGGATGAGATTATCGTGCGAGGTTGATGAAAATCACAGCGGGTGGCATGAACCGCCCCTAGAGGGGTCGCGGACTAGCCCGGTTTCGGGCGCGACAAGGGTGGATAGGATGATGCGTAAGATTTCGGCGGTTCCGGCCGTATTGGCGGCCTGCCTCCTCGCCGTCGCACCGGCCGAGGCGCAGTTCGGCGGCCTGCTGCGCAAGGTGACGACGCCGGCGCCCAAACCCAGCGAGGACAAGAGCGGCGGCTGCCCCAAGGGCAAGAAGGGGAGCAGCATCGGCCGCAACATCCTCGGCAATGTCATCAACGACGCGGTCGGCGACGCGGCGAGCAAGGCGGGCGTCTACAGCTATGTACCGATCGGCGAGGTCAGCGGCACGCTGACCGATGCGATCGCCTGTCGCCTCGATCCCGGCGAGCAGGTCCAGGCGGCCGCCGCGACCGAGGAAGTCACGCGCGGTGAAGAGGTCGGGGCGACGGCAAGCTGGACCAGCCAGACGCGCGAAAATGTCAGCGGGTCGTCGACCATCGCTTCGATCAACGAAGAGGGCGGCGGGCGCAAATGCATGAACGTCACCGATTTCGTCATCGTCGAGGGCGAGGAAACGCGCGTGACCAAGCGCATGTGCAAGGAACCGGGCCAGGCCCGCTATGTGATCGCGGCATGAAACGCCTGGCGCGCCTTGGCGTCGGCGCCGCGGCGCTGCTGGCGCTGGGGGCGACGCCGGCGATGGACCCGGTCAACCCGACCTGCCCGCTGAACCCCGGCTGTCGACCAATCCGCAGATGAAATTCACCTATTCGAAAGGAACGGGCTGAAGATCATCAAGGGGGAAGGGCGGATCGACAAGGATGTCGTCCCGCGGCTGAAGGCGATGCTGGCGAAGCATCCGGTGTTCGACGAATTCTGGCTGAGTTCGCCCGGCGGCGACGCGCGCGCCGGGAACGAGGCGGGGCGGCTGATCCGCAGCACGCTCGACGTATCGACGCGCATTCCCGCGGGCTGGGCCTGCTACAGCGCGTGCAACTTCGTCTTCATGGGGGGACGCACCCGCTTTATCGATCCCGGCGGCCAGTTCATGGTTCATATGTTCACGCGCACGGGCGATCGCGGCGCGATCGACATGAGCGTCGCGATGGGCACCGACGCGACGACCGAATTGATCGGCGAGATCGAGCAGGACGCCGCGATGCTCGCGAGCGAGGATAATGATTTTCTGATCCGCATGGGCGTGTCGCGCGCGCTGCTCACCGATATCATGTACCGGCAAAAGGCGGTGGCGGGCTCGGGCGCCGACAAATCGACCCGCCGGTGCCTGACCATCGATGAAGCCCTGAAATATGGCGTCGCCAACGCATCAGACTAAGGTGGCGATCCTATCGCTTGCAAACCGAAATCCGGTGTCGGTTTTGGGGTGGGGAGCGGACGTTAGCTCGCCCTCTTTCGTCATCCTCGAACGAGCCACGCGTCTCGTTCGAGGATGACGAGGAAGAGAAATCCTCCCTGTCGCGCAGCGATGGGGAGGGGGACCGCGCCCAAAGGGCGTGGTGGAGGGGCAGCACCGCCGCGCCAT
>JACDQN010000395.1 GCA_015657575.1 Sphingopyxis sp. | reverse complement strand
GGACTGATCAAGGATGTGCCGGGGGCACATCCGACCTGATGCTGGGTGGGCGGCGACGGTGCGATGGCCCACCCCGCTGCGACTAGGGCGCAAGCGCCCAAGTCTCGCTGCCCCTCCCGCAAGCGGGAGGGGAAATCAGTTCAATCCTTCAATGTCCAAAACCGGTCGCTTGTCGTCACGTCCGCCTTCGCCGAGAAATAAATTCTGCTATATGGCGCCGCATGATCCGCGGCTTCCTCACCCGGCGCGCCGAATGGCCAGCCCGCATCCCCGATCCCGACGCACCGCCGCCGCTGGGGCTGCTGTGGCGCGAGATCGGGCTGCTCGCGCGCGCGCTGTGGGGTCGCGTCCGGCCGATGCCGCCCGAACCCAATCCCGACAGCGCCCATCCGCCGGTGATGGTGCTGCCGGGGTTCCTGTCGGGCGACTGGGCGACCAAGTCGCTGCGCGCCGACCTGCGCCGCGCGGGATTTCGCTGCTATGCCTGGGGCCTCGGTTTCAACCGCGGCGCGACCGGCGACATCATCGAGCGCATCGACGGCCGGGTGGAATGGATCATCGCGCGCACCGGCTATGCCCCCGCGCTCGTCGGCTGGAGCCTCGGCGGAATCTATGCCCGCGAATATGCGAAGCATCATCCGGGCAAGGTGGCGCGCGTCGTCACGCTGGGTTCGCCCTTTTCGGGCAGCCGCCGCGCTAACCGCGCATGGCGCCTCTATCATCTGATCGCGCGCCATCCGGTCGACAATCCCCCTATCGATTTCCACCCCGCGCCGCGCCCCGAAATGCCGACCTTCGCGCTGTGGTCCAGCCACGACGGCGTCGTTGCGGTGAACAGCGCACGCGGCCAGCCGCACGAAAGCGACCGGCAGGTCGAGGTCGACTGCGGTCATATGGGCTTTGCCTATGCCCCGACTTCGGTCGCCGCGATCGTCAAGGCGCTGACCGAAGAGGTCGCGGACGACGCGTTAGCCGATCATACATATCCGGATGCTAGGACGGGTGCAGGAGCCCGATCATGATCCTTTCGTCTCTCGCCCTTCTGCTGGCGGCACAAGCCGAAGCCCCCGTCACGCGGCCGGGTGCCTGCGCCTATGCGCTGGTCGCCGCCGACCGCACCGGACGCCGCGCCGATATTCATCGGTCGCCTACGCTGGCAGCGGGCAAGGTTGCGAAACTCGGTGCCAATACGCCGGTCTTCATCTGCGGCGCGAAGGGCAGTTTCTATTGGGTCCATTTTGCCGAGGGACGACACAAGTGCCGCGGCGGTACCGCGACCGGGCTCGACCCGCGTTACGCCTCGACCTGCGAAAAAGGTTGGGTCCAGAAAAGCGATCCGGCTCGTCTCGCGCTGATCAGGCGTCGAAGCTGATCTCGACCGACGGTGCGCTGCGTTCGTGCGCGCCGTGATAGACTGCCTCGATATTATTACCGTCGGGGTCGAGGAGGAAGGCCGCATAATAGCCGGGATGATAGGGGCGCTCGCCGGGCACGCCATTGTCCTTGCCGCCTGCCGCCAAGCCGGCCTTGTAAAAGGCATCGACCATCGCCCGGTCGGCCGCCTGAAACGCCAGATGGTGCCGCCCGGTCAATTTACCGAGCGCCGCTTCGCTGTCGGCGGTCGATACGAACAGTTCGTCGATCCAGAAATAATCGTCGGCCTCGCCGCCGATCGGCACGCCGAGCACATCGAAAAGCGCACCATAAAATCGGCGGCTTGCCGGCAGGTCGGCGACGACGAGCTGGATATGGTCGATCAGGCGGCCGCGGTGCAGTGTCTGCGCTTCCATCGCATCTCTCCTCGGTCTGTGTCCCGAAGATACCGCCGCGCGCCGCCAAAGTTCCGTCAGAGCCGCCGAACCATCACCAGCGCGTCGACGAAGCCGAGCGAAGACCTCCCTATCGGCCCCGAACCAGTATGCGAGCGCGTCACCCGCGGTCAGGTCACGGTCGAGCATGAGGGTCTCGCCCGTACGGATCACCGGCTCGATGATCGGCCAGATGGCAGGAAAATCCGTACGGGTTGCTTGGCGGATCAGCATCGGCCGGCAAAGAGGATCAGATTTCCGTCGGGATCGCCGACGATGAAGGTCCGGGCACCCCAACGTTCACTGCGCAACTGCTGGTGAAAGTGGACATCCGCGGCGCGATAGGCTGCAAACAGCGCATCGACTTCGTCGAGCGTAATCGTCGCGGCGAGCGGATCGGCTTCGCGCGCGCGAAAGCTTGCGTCGAACACCGGCCCGGCCACCAACCGCAGATTGAGCGCCGCGCCACCCCGCGCCACCTGCGCATAAAAGAGCGGATCGCCGTAGGACAGCTCCAGTTCGAAGCCAAGCTTTTCGCAATAAAAAGCCAACGACCGCGCCATATCGGCAACGAAAAGCTGAGGCTCGGCGGACAGGAACTGCATCGGGCTCTCCTTCGATGGACGGCTATTCCAGAAACGGTGCGACAATCGCCTCCGTCACCCGCAGCGGCCGGCCGCTCGCCTTGTCGAGCAAGGCCCACACCGTCCGCGCTCGCACATGCACCTTCCCGTCGGCGCCGGTGAATTCCATGAAGCGGTCGAACTTCGCGCCCTGCGGCTTGTCGGCGACCCACGTCCGCGCGGTGACCGTCTCACCGGGGCCAAGCGCACGCAGATAGTCGATCTCATGGCGGACCACGACCCAGATATAGGCGTCCTTGTGGCCCTGCGGCGCAGCGGCGTCCCAATGTCCTGTCGCAACCTGCTGAATCCACTGGACCCAGACCGCGTTATTGACGTGGCCGAGTTCGTCAATGCTCTCGGGCGTCGCCGTGAGTTCGAGCGTGAACTCCCTCATGCGAGTTCGACGGTGGTCACCATATAGCCCGCGTCGCGGAGCGCCGCGACCAGGCTGTCGAGATGCTCGCGGTCGCGCGCTTCGCATTCGATGTCGGTGATCAGCCCCTTTGCGGGCAGGGTCGTGAAGATGCGCTGGTGATAGATTTCGATGATGTTGACCTGTTTCTCGTCGAACAGCTTCATCACCTTGAACAGCGCGCCCGGTCGATCCTGCAGCCGGATGCGCAGGCGCGCGATGCGGCCCGAACGCGCAAGGTCGCGCAGCAGCACATTCGCCAGCAGGCGCGTGTCGATATTGCCCCCGGTTAGCACCAGGCCGACTTTCCGCCCCTTGAACTCCTCGGGATGCGCCAGCATCGCCGCGAGCCCCGCGGCGCCGGCGCCCTCGACCACCGTCTTTTCGATCTGCAGCAGCAGCGAAACCGCGCGCTCCAGATGGCGCTCGGCGACGAGCACGATATCGTCGTTGAGTTCGGCGACGAGCCTCCGGGTATAAGCCCCCGGCTCCTTCACCGCGATACCCTCAGCCAGCGTGTCGCCCTCGCACGCCATGTCGACGCCGTTGAGTTCGGCGTACAT
Source organism: Sphingopyxis sp. (assembly GCA_015657575.1). Taxonomy (GTDB): domain Bacteria; phylum Pseudomonadota; class Alphaproteobacteria; order Sphingomonadales; family Sphingomonadaceae; genus Sphingopyxis. The sequence goes on along the minus strand of JACDQN010000395.1, from coordinate 5,973 downwards.
CGACGGATAGAGCTCGGCCTGCACGCCCACGAGGCGCATGTCGTTCTTGATCCCGCGTGCCGCGGTGCCCATGCCCGCGAGCAGCCCGCCGCCGCCGATCGGCACGATCAGCGTATCGAGTTCGGGCACATCCTCCAGCATTTCGAGCGCCACCGTTCCCTGTCCCGCCGCGACATGCGGATGGTCGAAGGGATGGACGAAGGTCAGCCCGCGTTCGACCTCGAGCTCGCGCGCGTGGGCATAGGCATCGTCGAACGTCTCGCCGTGGAGAACGATGGTCGCGCCGTGGCTCGCGGTCTGCGACACCTTCACCTGCGGCGTCGTCTTCGGCATCACGATGGTGACCGGCACGCCGAGCCTTTTGCCGTGATAGGCAAGCCCCTGCGCATGATTGCCTGCCGACGCCGCGATCGCGCCGCGCGCCTTCGCCTCGTCGCTCAGCAACAGCAACGCGTTGAGCGCCCCGCGCTCCTTGTACGCGGCCGTGAACTGCAGATTCTCGAATTTCAGCCAGACCTCGGCGCCGACCAGCTCGGAGAGCGTCTGCGAATGCAGCGTCGGCGTCCGCACGACTGCGCCGTTGATTCGCTCCGCAGCCGCGCGCACGTCGTCGAGCGAGATCACCGGAAGAGCGGCGGCGGGCACGGTTGCGAGGTCTGTCATAGCGGGGTGGCCCTAGCCTATCTGGCGCGCCGCGCAAACCATGGTTATGGATTGCCCCATGAGCGAACAAAAATTGCGCATCAGCTTCATCGGCACCGGCGTCATGGGCGGACCGATGGCGGGGGCATCTTGCGAAAGCCGGGCATAGCCTCACCGTCTATAACCGCACCCGGTCCAAGGCCGACGCGTGGGTCGGCATCTATGGCGGCGTGGCGGCAGCGACCCCGCGGAGGCCGCGAAAGATGCCGACGTCGTGCTGACCTGCGTCGGCAACGACGACGATCTGGCGCAGGTGACGCTCGGCCGCGATGGCGCGTTCAGGGCAATGCGCAAGGGCGCGCTGTTCGTGGACCACACCACGGTCTCGGCGCGGATCGCGCGCCAGCTTTCGGTCGAATCCGACGGGCTCGGCCTGCTCTGCCTCGACGCGCCCGTGTCGGGCGGCGAGGCCGGCGCGCAGAACGGAACGCTGTCGATCATGTGCGGCGGCAGCAACGCCGCGTTCGATGCGGCCGCGCCGGTGATGCAGGCCTATGCCGCGCGCATGGTGCATGGATCCGGGGCCGGCGCGGCAGACGACCAAGATGGTCAACCAGATCGCCATCGCCGGCGTCCTTCAGGGCCTGTCGGAGGCGCTTCGCTTCGCGCAAGCCTCGCGGCTCGATACCGACAAGGTGTTCGAGGCGGTATCGGGCGGCGCCGCGGCGAGCTGGCAGATGCTCAACCGCTGGGGGACGATGGTGAAGGAAGAGTTCGACTTCGGCTTCGCGGTCGACTGGATGCGCAAGGATCTGGGGCTCGCGATCGAGGAGGCGCGCTCCAATGGCGCGACGCTGCCCGTCGCCAGCCTTGTCGATCAATTCTATGCCGACGTGCAAAAACTGGGGAACGGGCGCCGCGACACCAGCTCGCTTGTCACGAGGTTGCCGAAATGAGAATGTTCAACCTTCTAAAGCCCCTCCCCTTCAGGGGAGGGCAGCGAGACTCGGCAGCTTGCTGCCTAGTCGCAGCGGGTGGGTGCCAGCATCCTTGCGCGAGATTGCGAGCCCCAACCCAACCCCTCCCCTGAAGGGGAGGGGCTTGATCGTTGCCACCCTCGCGCTCGCCCTTGCGACGCCCGCCCACGCCGACACGCTCGTCGACAATGTCAACGGCATCACGCTCGACAAGGACGGCAAGCTCGTCCGCTTCACCGGGCTCGTCATCGACACGCAGGGCAAGGTGAAGCAGCTGCTCGACCGCAAGGACAAGCGTCCCGAGCGCCCCGATTTTCGCGAAGACGGCCGCGGCCGCACGCTGATTCCGGGGCTGATCGACGGTCACGGCCATGTCATCGGGCTCGGTTTCCAGCTGATGCTGCTCGACCTCAGCGGCACCAACAGCCTTGCAGAGGCGCAGGCGGCGATCCGCAAATATGCCGCCGACAATCCCGAAATGCCGTGGATCATCGGTTTCGGCTGGAATCAGGAGAAATGGGGGCTCGGCCGCTTCCCGACCGCCGCCGATCTCGACGCCGCAGTGCCGAACCGCCCCGTCTGGCTCGAACGCGTCGACGGCCATGCCGGCTGGGCGAACAGCGCGGCGATGACCGCCGCGAAGATCACAGCCGCGAGCAAGGCGCCCGAGGGCGGCCGCATCGAGATGGAGGGCGGCAAGCCCAGCGGCGTCTTCGTCGATGCCGCGATGAGCCTGATCGACGGCGCCAAGCCCAAACCGCTCGCGCGCGACCTCGACCGCGCCTTCCTGCTCGCGCAGCAGAAGCTGATCGAACAGGGCATCACCGCGATCGCCGACATGGGCACCAGCATCGCCGACTGGCAGGCCTACCGCCGCGCCGGCGACAAGAAGCAGCTTGCGATCCGCGTGCTGAGCTATGGCGGCGACATCGACAATATGGCGATCATCGCCGGATCCGAGCCGACGCCCTGGCTCTATGACGACAAGCTGCGCATGGTCGGAGTGAAGCTCTATCTCGACGGCGCGCTGGGATCGCGCGGCGCGTGGCTGAAGGCGCCCTATGCCGACGCGCCGGGACAGAAGGGCCTGCCCCTGCTCACCCCCGCGCAGCTTCGCAACAAGATGGTGCGCGCCTCCATGGACAAGTTCCAGGTCGCCATCCACGCGATCGGCGACGCCGCCAATGCCGAGGCCTTGGACGCAATCACCGACCTCACCGCTGACCTGCCCGGCGAGCGCCGCTGGCGCATCGAACATGCGCAGATCATCGACCCCGTCGACATCCCGCGCTTCGCGAGCCTCAAGGTCATCGCCTCGATGCAGCCCGTGCACCAGACGAGCGACCGGCTGATGGCCGAAGCGCGCCTTGGTCCCGACCGGCTGAAAGGCGCTTATGCGTGGCGCAGCCTAGAAAAAGCGGGTGCAAGGCTGGCCTTCGGTTCGGACGTCCCGGTCGAAAGCGCCAATCCCTTCCCCGGCATCGCCGCCGCGATCTCGCGCACCGATGCCAGGGGCGAGCCGTTCGGCGGCTGGCGTCCCGAGGAGGCGGTCAGCCGCGAGACCGCGCTCGACGGCTTCACCCGCACCGCCGCTTATGCCGCCTTCGCCGAGGATCGCATCGGCACGCTGATGCCGGGGATGCGCGCCGACTTCCTGATTCTGGACAGCGACCCGCTTCTCGCAAGCGCCGACGAGATCCGCCGCATGACGCCGCTCGAAACCTGGATCGGCGGCTATCGCTATTACAAGAAGAATGAGGGCGCGACCGTTGGGCGCTGACACGCCGAGCCGCCGCGCGCTACTGACCGGGCTCGCCGCGCTGCCCGTCGCGGCGACGGCTGCCGCTGCGGACCGCAAGGAACGCCGCTCGAAAAAGCGCAAACCCGCCAAGCCCAAGGTCCAGCATGTCGATGTCGCGATCGTCGGCGCGGGCGTGTTCGGTGCCTGGACCGCATGGCACCTGCTGCGCGCCGGCAAAACGGTTCGTCTGTTCGACGCCTATGGCGCGGGCCATGTCCGCGCCTCGTCGGGCGGCGAGAGCCGCGTCATCCGCATGGGTTACGGCGCCGACACTATCTATTCGGAGATGGCGCGCGATTCCCTTAAATATTGGAAAGAGCTCTCCGACACCGCGAGCGCCCCGATCTTCCACAACACGGGCGTGCTGTGGTTCTCGCCGCAGGGCGACGCCTACACCGCCCAGTCGCTCGCCTGGCTGCAGGCGAACCGCGTCGAGCACGAGCATGGCGACGTCAGCTGGCTGCAAAACAAATATCGCCAGATTCAATTCTATCAGGGCGAGACCGGCATTCTCGAAAGCGAATGCGGCGCGTTGATCGCCGGGCGCGGCGTGCAGGAGGTTATCGCCGACGCGCAGATCGAGGTCGAGCGCGTCGTCATGCCCGCGCCGCTCTTCTCGAAGCGGATCAAAAAGCACACCCTCCCCGACGGCGGCACCGCCGACCATCTCGTCTATTGCGCCGGGCCCTGGCTCGCCGAGCTCTTCCCGCAGCAGCTGATGAACAAGATCGTCGCGACGCGGCAGGAGGTCTATCATTTCGGTGCGCCCCAAGGCGACACGCGCTTCGCCCCGCCCGAACTGCCGGTCTGGGCCGACAACAGCAATGGCGGCATCTTCTACGGCATTCCCGACCTCGAGGGCGCCGGATTCAAGATCGCGATCGACCGCCACGGGCCGCGGATCGATCCCGACACGATGGAACGCACGCTGACCGCCGAGGGGATCGCCGAGGCACGCGCCTATATCGCGCGCCGCTTTCCCGGCCTCGCCAATGCGCCGCTGATCGGGGGGGCGCGTCTGCCAGTACGAGAACAGCTCGAACGGCGATTATCTGATCGACCGTTTCCCGGGGCAGGAGCGCGTCTGGCTCGTGGGCGGCGGCTCGGGCCACGGGTTCAAAAATGGTCCTGCGGTCGGCAAGCGCGTCGCCGCGCATATCCTCGACGCGAATCTCGCGGTCGAGCCGCGCTTCAGCTTCGCAACCAAGGGGACGACAGCCGCACGGACGGTGTTCTGATGCCAGCGCCGACCTCTATTCCCGTTCGTGTCGAGCGCAGTCGAGACACCCATCGGCAGCGCACGGCTTCACGGCATCTCGACTGCGCTCGATGCGAACGGGAAAATAAGAAATGCGCCTGACCGACTGCCACAATATCGACGATTTTCGCGCGCTCGCGAAGCGGCGCCTGCCCTGGCCGGTGTTCGACTATATCGACGGCGCCGCCGACGACGAGGTAACGCGCCGCCGCAATCGCGCGGCGTTCGACGATTGCGACCTCATCCCGCGCGTGCTCGCCGGGGTCGAAAGCGTCGACATGAAGACGACCTTGTTCGGGCGCGAGCTCGCAATGCCGCTCTTCCTGTCGCCGACCGCGCTCCAGCGCCTGTTCCACTGGCAGGGCGAACGCGCCGTCCTCCGCGCCGCCGCGAATGCAGGCACCGTCGCCGGCATCTCCAGCCTCGCGACAATCAGCCTCGCCGAAGCCGGCGCGCTGACCGATGGCCCCAAGCTGTTCCAGCTCTACGTCCACCATGACGAAGGCCTCAACAAGGCGATGCTCGACGCCGCGCGCGATGCGAAGTTCGACGCGGTCGCGCTCACCGTCGATACGATCGTCGGCGGCAATCGCGAACGCTGCCTGCGCTCGGGCTTCACCTCGCCGCCGCGCTTCACGGCGGGCAATATGCTGAGCTACGCCGCCAAGCCCGGCTGGGGGCTCAACTATATGCTGCGCGAAAAATTCAGCCTGCCCAATCTCGCCACACATGTCTCGGAGGGGTCGAGCGTTCCCAAATCGGTCGCCGAATATTTCACTTCGATGCTCGACCAGAGCCTCGACTGGAAACGCGCCGAGGCGATTCGCAAAAAATGGGATGGCCCCTTCTGCCTGAAGGGCATCGTCGCAGTCGAGGATGCGAAGCGCGCCGCCGACATCGGCGCGACGGCGATCATGGTGTCAAACCACGGCGGGCGCCAGCTCGACGGCAGCATCGCCCCCTTCGACGCGCTTGCCGAGATCGTCGATGTCGTCGGCGACCGGGTCGAGGTGATCTGCGACGGCGGCATCACGCGCGGCACGCATGTGCTGAAAGCGCTGTCGGTCGGCGCGAAAGCCTGTTCGGGCGGGCGTCTCTATCTTTATGCGCTCGCCGCGGCGGGCGAGGATGGCGTCGCGCGTGCGATCGCCCTGCTCCGCGCCGAGATGGAGCGCGGCATGAAATTGATGGGGGCCAGGACCCTCGCCGATCTCGGCCCCGACAATTTGCGCTGGCGGTAAAAAGATCCTCCCTGCGGCGAAGCCGTGGGATAGGGGACCATCCGAAGGATGGTG
>JACDQN010000394.1 GCA_015657575.1 Sphingopyxis sp. | reverse complement strand
GCGACCCGCTCTTTTCCGTTTGTGCTGAGCTTGTCGAAGCACCGTCCTTCTTCTCACGGCGCCAAAGAAAGGACGGCCCTTCGACAAGCTCAGGGCGAACGGAAGTTAGGATAGCCCTCCCATGACCGTCCGCGTTCGCGTCATCCCCTGTCTCGACGTCGCCGACGGGCGCGTGGTGAAAGGCGTGAACTTCGTCGACCTGCGCGATGCCGGCGATCCGGTCGAAGCCGCGCGAGCCTATGATGCCGCTGGCGCCGACGAGCTTTGCTTTCTCGACATCTCGGCCAGCCATCAGGGGCGCAGCACGCTGCTCGATATGGTGAGCCGTACCGCCGAAGTCTGTTTCATGCCGCTCACCGTCGGCGGCGGGGTCCGCAGCGCCGACGATGCGCGGGCGCTGCTGCTAGCGGGGGCCGACAAGGTCGCGGTGAACAGCGCCGCGGTCGCGCGCCCCGAACTCGTCGCCGACATCGCCGATCGTTTCGGCAGCCAGTGCGCGGTGGGCAGCATCGACGCGCGCCGGGTCGAAGAGGGGCGATGGGAAATCTTCACCCACGGAGGACGCAAGCCGACCGGGATCGATGCACTCGAGCATGCGGTACGGCTCGCCGAGCTTGGCGCGGGCGAATTGCTCGTGACCAGCATGGACCGCGACGGCACCAAGGACGGCTATGACCTGATGCTCACCCGCGCGATCGCCGATGCGGTCAGCGTGCCGGTGATCGCATCGGGCGGGGTCGGCAATCTCGACCATCTCGTCGCGGGCGTGATCGAGGGCCGCGCGAGCGCTGTGCTCGCCGCCAGCATCTTCCATTTCGGCGAAGCGACCATCGCCGAAGCGCATGCGCGGCTCGCCGCGGCTGGATTGCCCGTTCGCGCGCATTAATTCGGCGGCGGGGGTAGCCATGGGGGAAGGGGGCTGCAATAGCAGCCCCATGACCTCCAAACTCCGCCTTGCCGACCGCACCAACGACCTGTTCCCGATCCTCGGCTTTGTGGCCGCGCTCGCGAGCTTTGCGATGCCGCTCAATGCCTGGCTGGTTGCGATCATCCTGATGGGCGCGGTCGTCGCGGCGGTCCACCATGCCGAGGTCATCGCGCACCGCGTCGGCGAGCCCTTCGGTACGCTGATCCTTGCGCTCGCGGTGACGGTGATCGAGGTCGGGCTGATCCTGACGCTGATGCAGGCCGAACCCGAGAAGGCGCAGACGCTCGCGCGCGATACGGTGTTCGCGGCGGTGATGGTGATCCTGAACCTCTTGATGGGCCTTTGCCTGCTCGCGGGCAGCATCCGGCACCACGAGCAGCGCTTTCAGCGCACCGGCATCGGCGCGGCGCTGGCGACCTTGACCGTGCTGACGGTGGTCACACTGGTGCTGCCCAATTTTACATCGAGCGTTCCCGGTCCCTTTTATTCGGAAGCCCAGCTCGGCTTCGTGGCGGCGGTATCGCTGATTCTCTACAGCACCTTTGCGTTGGTGCAGACGGTGCGCCACCGCGACTATTTCCTTCCCGAACCCGACGCCGATGTCGATGGCGACGGCGAGCCCGATACGCATGCAGCGCCGCCGACCATGCAACGCACCGCCATCTCGGGCGCGCTGCTGCTCGCCAGCCTGTTCGCGGTCGTCCTGCTGGCGAAGAATCTGTCGCCTGTGATGGGCGCGCTGCTCGCCGACTGGGGTGCTCCGCCGGCCGTGCTCGGGGTGCTGATCGCGGCGCTGATCCTGGCGCCTGAAGGCCTTGCGGCGGTGCGCGCGGCGAAGGCCGATCGCTTGCAGACGAGCCTCAACCTCGCCCTGGGGTCGGCGCTCGCGACGATCGGTCTTACCATTCCGGCGGTTGCGATCCTGTCGATCATCACAGATTTGCCGATCAGCCTCGGCCTCGATGCCAAATCGACGGTGCTGCTGTTCCTGTCGCTGATCGTGTCGGTGCAGACGCTGGCGAACGGCCGTACGACGGTGCTGCAGGGCGTGATCCACCTGATGCTGTTCGCGATCTACCTGTTCACGACCTTCGTTCCGTAGAAGCGCCACCTCTCATTTCGTCATGCTGAACTTGTTTCGGCATCCATGGCCGGCGCCCTCGTT
>JACDQN010000393.1 GCA_015657575.1 Sphingopyxis sp. | reverse complement strand
TTCGCGCTCGCCCGCACCGTCGGCTGGGTCGCGCAGTGGAACGAAATGATCTCGGACCCCGCGCAGAAGATCGGCCGCCCGCGCCAGCTCTACACCGGCCCGACGCACCGTCCGTTCGTTCCGGTCGACAAGCGCTGAGGCGAACCATCGCGACAACAGGAAAAGGGGCCGTTCCGCGGCCCCTTTTTCTTTGTTCGACAGCTATTGGACAAAAGCCGCATAAAGATCCTCCCCTTGGCGAAACCGTGGGGAGGATTTTTAGCTCCGCTCCCCACTCCAAACCAATCGAACAGCCCTACCCCACATCCCGCGCCGGCAAGCTCAGCGTAAACCGTGCCCCCTGCCCCGGCGCGCTCTCGACGGTCAGGTCGCCGTCCATCGCGCGCGCCAGACGCCGCGCGATATAAAGGCCCAGCCCCGATCCGCCGCTGTCGGTGCGGCCGAGGCGCTCGAACTTCTCGAACACCACCGCCTGCTGATCGCTCGAAATCCCCTGTCCCTGGTCGGCAACGGTGACCATCGCGCGCTCGTCCACGCGATCGACGCGGATCCAGATCTGCGAATTGTCGGGCGAATAGCGGATCGCATTGCCGAGCAGATTGAGCAGCACCTGCAGCACGCGCCGGAATTCGCCGGTGGCAGGCATCTTGTCGTCGACCTTCGGGGCGTCGATGCGAATCCCCTTTTCCTCGGCCTTCATGCCAAGCAATCCAACCGCACGCCGCGCCAAATCGCCCAGGTCGATCTCGTCCGCCGCCGCCTTGAAGCCCGGCCGTTCGATATTCTGCAGGTCGGCAAGATCGTCGACCAAACCAAGCAGATGGCGCCCGGCATGCGCGATATCGCCGGCATAGCGCGCATAATCGGCGCGGATGGGCCCATCGAACTGGCCCGAAATCGTCTCGGCCGTCGCAATGATCCGGCTGAGCGGACCACGCAACGCACCGTCGATGCGCCGCCCGAACTGCGGGTCGGACAGCGGCAGCGATCCGAACACCGGATCGATACGCGGCGGCGGCGTTTCCTCGACGGCCGCATCCTCGACCGGCGCCGCGACCCCGCGGAAACCGGTGAAGCGCCCCGTCGCATCGAACAGCGCCTCGCCCGCCAGCGTCATCGCGATCCGTGCGCCCTCGGCCCCGTCCGCGCGCACGCGTTGTCCGTCGAAGCCCGCCTGGCGCGCGAGCGCCCGCAGCACCGGAAAACGGCCATCCTCGTCGGGCTGAAGTTCGAACAATTCGGACAGCGACCGCCCCTCCCAGCCGGCAGGAACCAGCGGCATCGTCTTGGCGCCGCGCAGCGCGACCATGCGCAGCTGCTGGTCGCATTCCCATGTCCAGCCGGTCGGTGCCGCGGCGCTATCGGCAATCGCGGGAACCTGCGGCTGCACCATCGCGCGGGTGCGCCAGTCGCTGATCTCGAGGCTTGCACCATTCGCATCGGGCAGCACGCGGACCAGCGCATGGATATCGCTATGATCGTCGGCGGCGTAGAGCGGGCGGGAAATGTCGCGCTGCAACCGCTGCGCCAACGCGACGAGCCGCGCGAGATTCGGCAGCGCCAGCGGCCGGTCGAGCCCGCCTCCCGCGCGCTGCTGCAGGCGCAGCAAGGGCGCATCGGCGCTCACCAGCGTGCCCGCGCGGTCGATCCGCCCCCGGATGATCCGTTCGCTCATTCCGGGCCCTCGCCCGCAAATCCGCCCGCGATCGCCCGTCCTGAAAGCATCGCGAGCGAGGCTTCCAGCGGCGCCAGCGCAGCCCGGTCGATCCGCAACGGGGCGAGCAGCGAGGGCAGCGTCGCGGCCTCCGCAGTCAGCAGGGCGAGCGCCATGTCGCCATAGCGCCGGCGGTGCGCCGCGGCCGCGAGTGCAACCAGCGTCGGCCAGTCCTGCCGCGCGATCGCGGTCGCGGCCGTTTCCGGCAGCGCTGCCGAAGCGGCAAGAATGTCGTGATAGGCCTGCGCGGCGCCGTCGATTCCGCGTTCGGCGCCGTGCCGGGCGAAACTCGTCCGCACGGCGTCGCGCAGCTCGGCCGCCAGCGCGTCGTCCTTTCCTCCCTGGACGAGCCGCCAGGCGGCCACGTCGAGGAGCAGGGCGTGGAACAGCTCGCCATCCAGGTCGGCGATCGCGAGGCAGGGATTGCCGAGCCCGTCGAAACGCCGCCGATCGGCAATCCGCAGCGCCAGATAGGCGCGCTCGATGTCCGACAGCGGCTTGTCGGCGATCGCCGCCGGATCCTCGCCCGGCCCGCCTTCCGGTTCGGCAACCAGCGACGGTGCCGCTCCGCGCAGCATGGTTTGTTCACGCCAGCGATGCTCCTCGCCGCGCGCGAAGCAGGTGGCGGCGAGCCGCTCGGCGCCCGGCAATCCGCCGCGCAGCCAATCGCGCCACAGCGCGTCCGCATCGATATCGCGATGCAGCCATGCCGCCACGTCGGCGACAAGGCGCCTGGCGATGCCCAACGACAGCGCGCGCTGCTCTTCGGTCAGCCGCCCCGCGGTCGGTGCGCCCAGATAATCGGCGAGTTCGCGCAGGCGTGCCGACAGCGTCGGCGACGGCGCGTCGATTCCGGGAGAGGCGAAGGAGTCATCCATGCACCCTCGCCGATAGCAGCATGTCGTTAATAGGCGTTAAACCTTGAAGGCGATTGTTTTAGCGCGCTTCCGGGCGCCGCGCGAGGCGCAGCCAGAGCAGGATCTGGAACAGCGCGAGCAGCGGCAGGATCGCGAACATCAGCGGCGCGAAGCCAAACAGCAGCGCGGGCGCCAGCATGATCCACGCCTGATCGGCATCGGGCAACAGCCAGTGAAAGCGCCTTTTCTCGCCCGAATCCTCATAAAGCCAACGTGCGACGAGGATCGCCGCGGCCAGGCAGGGCGCCAGCGCTGCTTCCGAAAAGGGCGGCATTCCCTGATCGTCGGCAAGCGACAGCAACCCGGGAAAGATGGCGAGCAGTACCCAGGCGAAGGTGCGGATGACGTCCCGCGCGCGATCCTGTGCTGCGCTTTCGGCGCGAAAGGCCGACAGAAAGCGCATCGTCGCGAGCCCGAGCCCGCCGAGAATCGCGACGAGGACGCCCGCCGCCGCCAGCCCGCTCAGCGCGAGCAGCGCCACGGCAATCCACAGCAGCGCAGTAACATAGGGCAGATAGCGCGCCGTCTTGGCCGATTTCACGAGCAAGGGTCCGGCGAGCCGCACCAACGGCATCATGATCGCCGATCGCCCGAGCCCCATGCCGCCATATTCGACCTGCTGCAGACTCGATTGCTCGATCAGCGCCGCGGTCGGCCGGTCGGTGACCACCGCGATTTCGCCCTGCTCGAACAGCGCCGGCTCACAATAGAGCCGCCGTGCGCCCGCCTGCACCGCCAGGCGCAACAGCGTCAGCATCATGTCCCATTCGCCCGGCATCGCGGCGAGTTCGGCGACCATCGCGTCCGAAATGCTTGCGAGCCCGCCCCAGCGCCGCGTCGCGTCGATCCGCTCGAATCCCTGAGTCAGTACCGTATCGCCGGTGACGAGGATCGCGGGCGATCCGGGCCGCGCGATCGCGGCATAGTGCGTGCCCCCGGCGCGCAGGCCGTCGGCGACAAGAATGATGCGGTCGTCGCCATCGACCAGCGCGAGCAGGTCGCTCGCCTGACGCACCGGCGTCACCTTCATGCCGCGGCGGCGGATGCGGTCGCAGGTGGCGAGCAACTCGCCCGGCACCGCACCCACGGCGACCGCCATATGCGTCACCCCGACGTCGGCCAGCCGTACGGCCTGCCGCTCGATCAGCGTCTCGCCCGCCACCGTCACCAGCGCGCGCAGTCCCCCGTCCGGCAGCGGCTCGCTGGCGCCGACAAGCGCGATCAGGGCCACCGGCACCCCCCAGGCTGGCAATCGATCATCGCGGCAAAGCTTTAGGGGCGAAGCGGCGATTGGCAAGCCCACAGAGGCCGCCCTTCCTCCCCCCTCGTCATCCCGGCGGAGGCCGCGATCCCGCCGGTTCGCAGGGAGCCGGGGTAGAGATGCCGGCCTTCGCCGGGATGACGCGCAGAACGGACGCCTTGACGTCAATCCAACACATGGAAACACTGGCGTTTTCGAACCGGCTCGAAAACGGAATTGCCGGAGGACAAAAAATATCCCCGAAAACGCCCGAATCGCTGGCATTTCGGCGCCCCCTCGCCTAGATAGAAGGCATCTCCCGATAAGCAGAAAAAAGGCCGGGTCTTGACCGAAGAAAATACGCCTATGCAGCCGTCCGACGACGGCGTTTCGCCGATCAATATCGTCGACGAAATGAAGACCAGCTACCTCGATTACGCGATGAGCGTGATCGTCAGCC
>JACDQN010000392.1 GCA_015657575.1 Sphingopyxis sp. | reverse complement strand
GGGAAATCCGAACCGCCCCCTCTTCCCGTTCGTGTCGAGCGAAGTCGAGACACGCCGCGAGATAGCGCCAAGACCGAGGGGCATCTTCGCTCGATGCGAACGGGTCTCTATTTGGTGGAGTGCGGGCGGCGACGGCGAAGCCTCCGCCACGACGTCAGACGGGTTCGGCCGGCCTTGCGGGGCCGTCCGCCCCGCTGGCCGAGCCGGTGGCTGCCGCTTCGCGGCACCGGCGCCTAACGCGACGTTCGCTGCGCGAACGCCTTGTTACGCGCCTGCCACCGTCAGTACATATGCTGCCCGCCGTTGATCGACATCGTCGACCCGGTGACGAAGCCCGCATCCTCGCTGCACAAGAAAGCCACCCCGCGCGCGATTTCGTCGGCTTGGCCGAGGCGCCCGACCGGGATCTTGGCGACGATCTTTTCCAGCACCGGCGCGGGGACCGCGGCGACCATGTCGGTGTCGATATAGCCCGGCGCGATCGCGTTCACCGTAACGCCCTTCTTGGCGCCTTCCTGCGCGAGCGCCTTGGTGAAGCCGTGGATGCCCCGATTTCGCGGCGGCATAATTGACCTGGCCATATTGGCCGGCCTGGCCGTTGATCGAGCCGATGTTGACGATGCGGCCCCAGCCGCGCTCGACCATGCCGCCGAAGGTCGCCTTGGCCATGTTGAAGCAGCCGCCGAGGTTGACGCGCATCACATCGTCCCAGTCGTCATAGCTCATCCGCGCGAGCGTGCCGTCGCGGGTGATGCCGGCATTGTTGACGACGATGTCGATCGCGCCGAATTCGGCCGCGATCGCGGCGCAATTGTCGAGGCAGGCCTGGTGGTCGCCGACGTCCCATTTGCGCGCCGCGATGCCGGTGCGGTCGCTGAACTCGCGCGCCTTTTCGTCATTGCCCGCATAGTTGGCGACGACGGTGACGCCCTGTTCCTTCAGTTTCAACGAGATCGCTTCGCCGATACCGCGGCTGCCGCCGGTGACGATTGCTACGCGTGCCATGAATCATGCTCTCCCACAGAGTGTTTCCACCCTGATTAGGATGCACGGCAACGCTCGGCAAGTTGACCGGAACGTCAATCACAAAGCTATTCAGACGGGTAAGCTCGGGCGGAGGCTAGTCGCTCATCTGCGCGCGCAGCTTCGAAAAATCGCCGGCCGCCAGATCGGCCTTGCGCATCGTCAGCACCAGATTCTGGCCGTCGCCGACGATGCGGCTCATCAACCCGCTGGTTGGCAGCTCGATCAGCACGATGTCGCGTTCCTCGTCGAAGTCGGGATGGAGATAGTGGAAGGGACGGTGGCCCATGCTCGCCATCTCGTGCGCCGCCATCGCCTGCCACAGCGGCTCGTAAAACGCTCGCACGGGCGCCGAAAGGCTATTGGGATTCCGGCACCAGGCGTGCTTCGCATGGTCGAACAGCACCGATTGATAATCATGCACCCACAATATGGCGTCGGGATGGTGACGCGTCAGCGGCAGGGTCAGCGTGTCGACGCGCTCCTCGCCGGTTTCGGGATCGGCGCTGTAGAGCGCCTTGGTCCAGTGGATCGCGTGCAGCGCCGACATCACCGCCGTCGTATCGCTCGGCGAGAATTGCATATGGCCGGCGCTGTCGCGGATGATCGCGATGATCTCCTTCGCGCGGTCGCGCACGTCGCCGTTGCAGTCGGTGCCATCCTCGCCGGCGACCTCGGGCAGACGTTCGAGGCGGCGCTCGAGAATCTGCGCCATCGCGAGCATCGTGTCCCAGTCGAATGGATGAAAGGCCGGGTCGGCGATATCATAGCCCTGCTCGTAAAGTTCGTGCAGCGGGCCGCCGGGATCGGCGTTGTCGCGCGGGTCGTCCTCGCCGGCGTTCACAGCGACGACGTCGACCGGCCATTCCGGAAAGGCGTGGACCGTCAGCGGCGAAAATTCCCCGAAACGCAGGCCTCCTTCAGGCCCGAAATAGGCGGGGCCGGCTGCACGCGGCGGATCGCGCGGCGGGCCTTCTTCGGCGAGGTGGAGGACGAGCGGCGCGCCGCTGTCGGGATTGGCGAAAAAGGCGAGCCAGCCCTGCCGCGGCCCGAGGCCGTCCCAGAGATCGGCAGGCAGATCGGCGCAGCTGATCTGGGCGAGGAAATCTCCGGGGCGGCCGTCGACATGCGGCCATTCCATTCCAGCTGGCAGACGGGGCCGGCCGCCGAGGCGGCTGGTGACGAGGATCGCATCGCGCATCGGTATTTGTGGCACGAGACGGACGATCGCGGCTTCGGCGCGCTGAGGTTCTTCGCCAGGGAGCGGTACGGCGTCCTGCTGTTCTTCGGCAGGTCGCGGTTCGAGGCGGTGCGCTTGCTCTTCGACTTCGGCGACCGCCGTTTCGAGCATGTCCTCTACGGTGAACGCGGGTTCGGCTTCGGCCGGCGGGGCGGCGTCCGCGGGGATATCCTCGACGCCGTCCGATTCGGGATTTGCATAGGGATCGGGCTCGGTCGCCCAGTCGGGCTCGGTCTTGCGGCTGACGCGTGCGAGGCGCGACGGGGCGATCTCGACCTCTTCGACGACCTCGCGCGGTTTGCGCGAAAGGCGCGGCATACGGCTTTCGCCGGCCAGGCGGGGCCCTTTGGGGAGCGCCGGTTCGCTGCGCTGGCGGCGGAACCACCAGATGCCGCCGACCACGGCGATGAAGGCGAGGGTGAACAGTATCAGCGCAGCGCGCGGTTCGAGGCGGTGCGCTTGCTCTTCGACTTCGGCGACCGCCGTTTCGAGCATGTC
>JACDQN010000391.1 GCA_015657575.1 Sphingopyxis sp. | reverse complement strand
GACGATCCGGATCGTCGGGGCTGATGCCGATCGCGCGCGCGAGTTGTTCGCGGCCGCGGTCGATCAGATCCTGCATCGCCTCCGGCGTCGTCTCGGTGGGCGGGGCGGCGATTTCGGTGCCGGGTTCGGGAGCGGTAGCGCTCTTCAGCTCGACGGCGCTCAGCGTCGCCGGGGACACCGGACCTTCGAACTGGCATCCGAAATGGCGCCCGCTCGCCCAGATGACTTTCGCGGTGATGTCGCCGGCGTGCGGCAGCTCGATTTCGATCCGGTCGCCCGACGCCAGTTTGATGTCGCTTTCGAACAAGAGGCCGGTTCCCGAAATATTGTGGATCAGCACGTCGATGCCGCTGCCGTCGTGATGCGAACCGCGGGCGACGAGGCTGAGCTTCCGGCGCTCGTCATGGCGCCTGTCGGCGTCGTCCGCCGATGGAAGAAAATATCCGAGAATGGCCATGCCATTTGGTTGGAGCTCGCTGGTTAAAAGAAGGTTAGCGAACACCCCGAAACATGGCGTGCCGGTGCGAAATGCGGGCGGGTGTCGATCGTCTAGCCCGGGTCAGTCGCGATGCGGGTCAGTTCGAGCCTTCGCTCGATCCCGATCGCGTCGAGAAATGCCGGATCGTGGCTGACGACGAGCAGCGCGCCGTCATAGGCGGCGAGGCCGGTTTCGACCGCGGTCAGCGAGTCGAGGTCGAGATGGTTGCCGGGCTCGTCGAGAATCAGCAATTGCGGCGGCTCTGGCGCGCCGAGGACGCAGGCGAGGCCGGCGCGCAGCATTTGGCCGCCGCTGAGCGTGCCGACGATGCGGTCGGCGGCGTCGGCGCGGAAACGGAAGCGCGCGAGCGCGGCGCGGCGCTGATTGTTCGTCGTTCCCGGATTGAGCCGCAGGAAATTGTCGGCGATCGAGCACGCGGGATCGAGGAGCGAGACGCGCTGGTCGAACAGCGCGAAGGGCACCCCGACGCGCACGGTTCCCGACCAGGGTGCGAGCGTACCCGCGACAAGCGCGAGCAGCGTCGACTTGCCCGATCCGTTGGGGCCGGTAATCGCGACGCGTTCTGGCCCCGTGATGGTCAGCGACAGATTGTCGATGATCGGTCGGTCGGGGACATAGCCCGCGGTCAATCGATCAAGTTCGAGGACGGCGCGCGAGTTGGGTAGACCGGTCGTGGGCAGGCCGACCGAGAGCGGATCGACAACCTCGACCTGACCGCGCGCCGCAGCGAGTGCGGCCTCGGCATCGCCCTGCTGGCGTTCGGCGAGGCGGCCGGCAGCGGCGCGCGTTTCTTCGGCACGGCGCTTGAGGCCGCCGATCAGAATTTTGGGCATGTCGCCGCGCGCCGCCTTGGCGCGGCCTCGCGAATCGCGGCGATCCTGTTTCTCGGTGGCGGCCTGCGCTTGGCGCTGGGCCTGATCGAAGCGTTTTTGCGCCCCCGCCAGCTCGGCCTCGGCGGCCGCCTGTTCGATGTCCTTGCGGGCCCGATAGGCGCTCCAGCCGCCGCCGTAGCGCGCCGCGCCCAATGTGGTGAGCTCGACGATCGCGTCCATTTCCTCGAGCAGTTCGCGGTCGTGGCTGACGACGACCGCGCCGCCGCGCCAGCCGCGCAGCAGCGCGCGCACGGCGGCGCGGCCTTCGCGG
>JACDQN010000041.1 GCA_015657575.1 Sphingopyxis sp. | reverse complement strand
TGGGGAGGTGGCAGCGCGAAGCGCTGACGGAGGGGCCAATGGCGCGACGTTGCGGCCCCTCCACCATCCGCTTCGCGGACGGTCCCCCTCCCCATCGCTACGCGACAGGGAGGATCTTTCTTTTTCGTCACCCTCGAACGAGACGCGTGGCTCGTTCGACTTGATCCGGGGTCCACGACTTCAACGCTGCGGTGGATCCCGGATCAAGTCCGGGATGACGAGAATGGGGAACAGCAGCCACCACCCCAAAGCCGACATCGCCTTCAAATAGGCCTTTCCTACATTATCGGGCTGTGTCAGCCTTGGCTCGGCTCTTTCATTTGGTGAACAAAAGCGTTCGCTGCCCGGCTTGCGGGTACGACCATGATGCGACGCGCCGGGCGCATCCAGCGCGCTCCGACGCCCAAATCGGGCTGCGCACAGGGCTGAACTTTCCTGAACTTTGACATAGGACGCGGCCCTTGCGCCGACCGGATCCGGTGACGGCCGAAGAGGGCTATGTCCGCTCCTCACCCAAAGCCGACATCGCATTTGGGTTTGCAAACGACATAATTGCCTTTTTCTACCCGGCCTTCGCGACCCGCCAGATCACCCCGCCGCTGTCGTCGGCGACCAGTGCACTGCCGTCCTTGGCGACCTTGACGTCGGCTGGACGGCCGCGCGTCGTCTTACCGTCGGCGGCGAGAAACTGGTCGAGCAGGGTGACGGGGAGCGCGTCGACGGGTCGCCCCTTTGCGCCGAACTTGACGAACACGACGCTATAGCCCGCGACCGGATCGCGGTTCCACGATCCGTGCAGCGCGATCAGCGCGCCGTTTGCCCAGCGATCGCCAAGGT
This sequence comes from Sphingopyxis sp., assembly GCA_015657575.1. Taxonomy (GTDB): domain Bacteria; phylum Pseudomonadota; class Alphaproteobacteria; order Sphingomonadales; family Sphingomonadaceae; genus Sphingopyxis. The sequence goes on along the minus strand of JACDQN010000041.1, from coordinate 8,287 downwards.
CGAGGCCCTGGGTGAAGGTCATTCCCAGCGGCGCGGTGTGGGCGCCGAGGCCATATTCGGGGCGCTTCACATATTGGCGCCGGTCCTCGCTGTCGGGTTCGACGCGCGGATCGACGAAACCGCCCCAATAATACCAGGGCCAGCCATAGAAATCGCCCTCGTCGATCTCGGCGAGATAGTCGGGGACGAGGTCGGAGCCGAGCATGTCGCGCTCGTTGACCACGGTCCAGAGGCGCCCGCTTTCGGGCTGGAAGCCGAGGCCGACGGGGTTGCGGATACCCGCGGCGAAGGTGCGGATATATTTCTGCGCCGGGCGGACCTCGAAGATGCGGGCGCGCCGCGCCTCGCGGTTCATGCCGGCTTCGCCGATATTGCTGTCCGCCCCGACGCCGATATAGAGCCAGCCGTTCGGTGCCGCAGCCAGGCTTTTCGTCCAATGGCGGTTGGTGCCCGCGGCGGGCAGGTCGACGATCTTTTCCGGCTTGCCGCTCATCTTCGTCTCGCCCTCGACATAGGGGAAGGCGAGGAGCGCGTCGGTGTTCGCGACATAGAGCGTCGAGCCGACGAGCGCCATGCCGTAAGGCGAATTGAGACCCGTAATATAGGGGGTTTTTAGTTCGGCCTTGCCGTCGCCGTCGGTGTCGCGCAGGAGGGTGATGCGGTTGGCCGAGGGTTTGCGGCCGGCGCCGCCCTTGCCCATCAGATTCTTCATCACCGCGCCCTGAATTCCGCCATCCTTGCGCGGCGGGCTCTGCGATTCGGCGACGAGGACATCGCCGTTCGGAAGGACGAGAATGGTGCGCGGATGATCGAGCCCTTCGGCAAAACGCACGACTTTCAGCCCTTCTGCGGCGCGCGGCGCCTGTCCGGCGGGCCAGCTCGTCGCCTCGGGCACGTTGACCGTCGGAAAGCTCTCGGTGCGCTGCGACGCCATCACCGGCACCCGGCCGCTGAGCTCGGCGTCGAGAAGCGCGCCACATCGGGCCGCGACATGACGTAAAGGACGATCCCGCCGACGACCAGGATCAGGAGCAGGGCGAGGGCGGCATATTTCAGGATCTTGCGCATGGCGCCTGTCTACACGGCGAGGGCGCGGCGGCAAAGGGCGAAACGCGCGCGCTGTTGATGGCACCATGGTTAAGGCGGGACGCTTCACCATTAACCTTACCGGCCCGTTCATCACGGTTGGGAACGGCGCGGTGATGCGGCGCGTGTATCAGGGGCGTCACTGCAACGGACCGGGAACTCCATGCAACTGCCAGCCCCCTTTCTTGCGGACCGCGCCGCGGTCGACGAAGCCCATGCGCTGATCGTCGAGCATGGCGAGGAAGCCGGCTTCGCCGCGGCAGCGCGCGCCGAGCAGTATCGCGTGCTCGGCAACCATGTCCATTTCGCGCGCTGGCGCCAGATCGAGCGGCTAATCACCTATCTGTCGATCGACGTCGCGCTGGACACGGTGCACTGAGCTAGAGCCGCAGCCCCGTCGTTTCGGGTAATCCCGCCATGATGTTGAGATTCTGGACGCAGGCGCCGCTGGCGCCCTTGCCCAGATTGTCGAGCCGCGCGACGAGGCGGATCTGCGTGCCGTCGGGGCTGGCGTAGAGCATCAGTTCCATCCGGTCGGTCGCCTCGTCGCTCTTGCGGAGCAGAAGTTCGCTTTCGTCGCCGGCGCGGGCGACGCTCACCAGCGGCGATCCGGCGAAATGCGCGGCGAGCGCATCGAACGCGGCGTCGGCCGTCGGCGCGTCGAAGCTCAGCGGTACTTCGACGAGCATGCCGCGATAGACGGGCACGACCGCAGGCGCGAACAGCGGTGGGTGCGCCAGTCCGGCGCCCCGCTGCATTTCGGGCACATGCTTGTGCGCGAGATTGAGGCCATAGCTGCGAAAACCGATATCCTCGTCGGCCTCGAAACGCGCGATCAGTTCCTTGCCGCCGCCCGAATAGCCCGAGACGGCGTTGATGCTGAGCGGCGTATCGCGCGCGACGATCCCGGCGGCGACCAGCGGCGCGACGAGCGCGAGGAAACCGGTCGGGTAGCAGCCGGGATTGCTGACGCGCTTCGACGCCGCGATGATCCCGCGCTGCGCCGCGCTGAGTTCGGGGAAGCCATAGGCCCAATCGGGCGCGACCCGGTGTGCGGTCGAGGCGTCGATGATCCGCACATCGGGATTGGTCACCATCGCGACCGCCTCGATCGCGGCGGCGTCGGGCAGGCAGAGGATGACGAAGTCGGCGCCGTTCAGCGCGTCGCGCCGCGCGGCGGCGTCCTTGCGGTGCGCGTCGTCCAGCACGAGCAGCGAAAACTCGCTCCGCCCGGCCAGCCGCTCGGCGATTTCCAGGCCCGTCGTTCCCGCCGCGCCGTCGATGAAGACCGTCTGTGCCATGATCTATCGCAGTCGTTTGCAGCCGCTGACCGGGACGTCATTGCCCTTCGCGGCCGACCGCTTCGCGACTTCCGCGAGCGGTTCGACGCGCACTTCCATCCACTGGCGGCTTGCGTGGATGATGTTCTGATTGTCGGCCATGATGCCGACATGACCGGGGAAAAAGACGAGGTCGCCGCGGGCGAGGTCGGCGGGGGCGACATCCTTGTCGGCGCCGAGCGAGGCGAATTGCAGATCGCTGTCGCGCGGCAACTGGATGCCCGCGCTGGCCCAGGCGAGCTGGACGAGACCCGAGCAATCGATGCCCTTCATCGTGCGGCCGCCCCAGAGATAGGGCGCGCCCTTCATCTCTTCGGCGACGGTCGCCGGATCGTCGCTTAGCGCATCGACATCGACGAGCGCCGCGAGCGGCAGATAGCCGTGCGAGGTCGCCAGCCATTCGCCGTCGGCCTGACCCATGACGAGCGCGCCGCGCGGCAGCACCGCGGGTCCGCCGCTCGCCGCATCGGGGGCCGAATGCAGCATCGCCTCGATCGCCTCGACGCGGTGCGTCGGCGCGATCGGTTCGGAAAGCGCCTCCGCAGCGAGATAGCCGACATAATGGTCGGAGAGGCAATAGCCCCATGCCCAGCCGCCGGTGAGGTCGAGCAGCGCAAAGCCTTCGCCGAACAGCAGTTCGCTCGTCTGGTCGGCGTCGAGCGAGGGAGCGCTGCGCAGCACCGCGGCGGGCAGCACGCCGCTGCGCATCATCGGGGCGGCATAATGCGGTGCCGAAATGCTGCCCGGCGACGGCGAATGTCGGCGAGATCGGGACGGATCGCAACTTCGCGCGGATCATAGCCCTGCGACGTGCCGGTCAGCCCAAAGCGATCGCGGCCCGCGCCGACGACGCCGGGGCGTCCCATGCGCACGCGATTGGGCATTGAATAGTCGCTGCTTTCCGTCGTCACTTGCCGTCCTGAATCGAGCCCTTTTCCGCGCCAGGCGGACAATCGCGCGGCATTAGACCAGCAGTCCCGCCTTTATCAAGACGCTTCGCTCTTGCCCCGACGGTCGTAGCGCGCCTGCAGCATCGCCCAGGCGGCGCGCAGGCCGAGCGCGGCGCCGCCCTTTGGCCGGCCGTGCTTTGCCGAGGGGCGCCAGGCGAAGGTGTCGAAGTGCGCCCAGGGGGTGCCGTCGGGAACGAAGCGCTTGAGGAACAGCGCCGCGACATGGTGCCCGCAAAGGGCGAACTGCTCGCATTACCGAGGTCGGCGATGTCGGTTTCGAGCAGGTCGGCGTAGCCATCCCACAGCGGCATGCGCCACAGCGGATCGTCGCGGTCCTTGCCCCCGGCGAGCAGGGCGTCGGCGAGGGCGTCGTCATTGGCGAAAAGCGCGGGCAGGTCGGGGCCGAGCGCGACGCGCGCGGCGCCGGTCAGCGTCGCGAAATCGACGATCAGTTCGGGCTTGTCCTCGCTGGCCTTGGCCAGCGCATCGCCGAGCACCAATCGCCCTTCGGCATCGGTGTTACCGATCTCGACCGTCAGGCCCTTGCGGCTCTTGAGCACGTCGCCCGGGCGGAAGGCATCGGACGAGATCGCATTTTCGGCCGTGGCGACGAGGCAGTGAAGCCGGACGGGAAGCCCGCTCGCCATCACCAGTTCGGCGAGCGCCAGCGCATGCGCCGCGCCGCCCATATCCTTCTTCATCAGCCGCATGCCCGACGCCGGCTTGATATCGAGGCCGCCGCTGTCGAAGCTGATCCCCTTGCCGACCAGCGCAACGCGCGGATGGTTTTCCTTGCCCCATTCGATCTCGATCAGGCGCGGCGCATGATGCTTTGCGGCCGCGCGCCCGACAGCATGGATCATCGGATAGCCCTGTTCGAGCGCCTCGCCCTTGGTGACGGTCAGCTTGCCGCCATGCGCCTTGGCGATGCGCTCGGCCGCCTTCTCGATCGCAGCAGGCCCCATGTCGGCGGCGGGGGTGTTGACGAGATCGCGGACAAGCGCGGTCGCGCGCACCTCGGCTACCATCGGCGCGATCGCGCCGACGTCGGTGGTGAGCAGCACGCGCGCGCCCTTGGTGGGCGGGTTCGATTTATAGCTGTCGAAGCGATATTGCGCGCTCATCCAGCCGAACAGCGCCTTGCCCGGCTGCCGTCCCTCGATCCGGTAGCGCCCCTCGGGCAGGATCTGGCCGAGCTTGGCGAGGCACCAGGCTGACAGCGCGTCGACCGACGCGACGGTGGTCAGGACCGACCAGCGATCGGGATCGTCGCCGGGCAGGATGGCGTGGACAAAGGCGTCGGGCTTGAAGCCGATCGCGGCGAGATGCGCGCGCTCGCGCGCGCTCCGCCCCTTCAGCCATTCGTCGTAGCCCTGCTTGTCGACGAGATGGATGGTGCGGGCTTCCTGCCCCTTGTCGGGCTGGATCAGGTCCGAATAGTCGATCATGCTGTCTGCTAGGCTTCCGCGGAAACTTTGTCGATTCCCTGCGTTGTGTGGGCATGATCACCTCCACTGCCTGTCGCTATGCCGCCGCGTTTGTGCCGCTGGCATTTCTCCTGACCGCCTGTTCGGGCGAGCGCGAGCCGACGCAGGCCGAAAAGGCCGCCGCGGCGACGGTTCCCGGCGCACCGCCAAGCGCGATCGACGACGTCAAGGCGGCGAATGCCACGGCATCGAACGTCAAGGAAAGCAACGACCTGCTCGAATTCGCTTACGGCTATCCGCGCGAGGCGGCCGCAATCCCGAAGCTCGCCGACTGGCTCGACAAGGACCGCGCGGCGAAGCGCGACGCGCTGACGGCGGAGTCGCGGCGCGATCGGGCAATGGCGGAGAAGGAAGGTTTTCCGTACCGCCCGCACAGCCATTTGCAGAGCTGGCAGCGGGTGACGAACACGCCCCGCTTCCTCAGCCTGTCGAGCGAGATCGAAACCTATATGGGCGGCGCGCACGGCATGCAGAGCTTCGAGACGCTGATCTGGGACCGCAACCGCGCCGCGCTTCTAAGACCGCTCGATCTGTTCACCAGCGCCGAGGCATTCGACGCGGCGGTACGCGACGCCTTTTGCGCCGGAATCAAGCGCGCCAAGGCGGCGAGAGGGATTCAGCCGCCCGAAGGCGATACGACGTTCGATAAATGCCCGCCCGCGTCCGCGCAGACCATCTGGCTCGGCTCCTCGGACGGCCGGTATCTCGACCGGCTGACGGTTGCGATCTCCCCCTATGAAATCGGCCCCTATGCCGAGGGGAGCTACAAGATCAACGTGCCGGTGAATTCGGCGCTTGTTCGCGTCGTGAAGCCCGAGTTCGCGCGCGACTTTCTGCCAATTCGATAAAGGAGCGAGCATGGCGAAACAGCCCAAAGCCGGCAAGGTTGGCGAAAGCGAGACCGAGAAAAGGGTAAGCGCCGCGCCGCCGCGAAGCTCAAGCGCGCCGTCGGCGCCGGCAAGACGATCGCCAAGCCGCCGCAGGACCGCGAGGCCGATCTCGACCGTGCACCCGAATGGCAGCCCCGTTATCCGGGTTCGGGGCGCCTCGCCGGCAAGGTCGCGATCGTGACCGGCGGCGACAGCGGGATCGGGCGAGCGGTCGCGGCGCTGTTTGCGCGTGAGGGCGCCGACGTCGCGATCGTCTATCTGGACAATAAACAGGACGCCGACGATACGGTAGCCATCGTCCGGGCCGAAGGAAGCCGGGCCATCGCAATCAAGGCCGACGTGGGCAAGCCGAGGGCGGGCGAAAAGATCGTCGCCGATACGGTGAAGGCGTTCGGCAAGCTGGACATCGTCGTGAACAATGCCGGCGAGCAGCATCCCGCCGCCGACATTCGCGACATCAGTCCCGAGCAGCTCCAGCGTACCTTTCAGACGAATATTTTCGGCATGTTCTATCTGGTGCAGGCGGCGCTGCCGCATCTGAAGAAGGGTGCAGCGATCGTGAACTGCACCAGCGTGACGATGTATCAGGGGTCGGGCGGGCTGCTCGATTACAGCGCGACCAAGGGGGCGATCACCGCCTTCACGCGGTCGCTCAGCGAGAATCTGGTCGAAAAGGGGATTCGCGTGAACGGCGTGGCGCCGGGACCGATCTGGACCCCGCTCAATCCGCGCGGCGGCGCGCCGGTGGAAAAGGTTGCGACCTTTGGCGAGGATACGCCGATGCAGCGGCCGGGCGAGCCCAATGAGGTTGCGCCCTGCTTCCTGTTCCTCGCGTGCGACGACAGCAGCTATATGTCGGGCCAGGTGTTGCATCCGAACGGCGGCACGATCGTTAACGGGTAGCGGGGCGGGCAAGGAGAAAGACCATGCCAGCCAAATCGAAAGCGCAGCAGAAGGCGGCCGGCGCCGCGCTCAGCGCCAAGCGCGGCGATACGCCGAAGTCCAAGCTGAAAGGCGCATCGAAGCAGATGGCCGACAGCATGACCGAAAAACAGCTCAAGGATTTCGCGAAGGGCTCGACCAAGGGCAAACCCGAACACGCGGACTGATTATTCGGCGGCTTCCAGTTCGGCGGGCGCGGCTGCGAGCTTCGCGGCGGTGGCGTTGGTGAAGGTCAGCACGCCGTCGGCGATCGTACCCGTTCGCATGTCGACGCGGTCCTTCACATAATGCTGGTTGAGCCGCCAGGGCAGCTGGTCGGCATTTTTGGGCATGATATGGAGCGAGCGCTGGATATAGCCCGACGAGAAATCGAAGATATTCTCTTCGGTCAGGCTGGCCGGATCGTCGAGGACCGGGGTCGCGATGTCGGTGCCGGTCGCCTTCATATGGTTGAGCACGCGGCAGACATATTCGGACACGATGTCGGCGCGGAGCGTCCAGGATGCGTTGAGATAGCCGAACACCGCCGAGAAATTCGGTACGTTCGAGAACATGCACGCCTTGTAATAGAAATGCTCGCTCCACTCGACCGTTTTGCCATCGACACGTACCGGGATTTTGCCGGCGACCGCGAGCTTCAGGCCCGTGGCGGTGATGATGATATCGGCGTCGAGATGCTTGCCCGATTTGAGCTGGATGCCGGTGGCGTCGAAGCGTTCGATATGGTCGGTGACGACCGACGCCTTGTCCTTCTTCATCGCTTCGAAGAAGTCGGCGTCGGGGACGAGGCAGAGCCGCTGTTCCCACGGGTTGTAGGGTGGAGTGAACGCCTCCGCGTCATAGCGGTCACCAAGGCTGGCCTTCAGCTTCTTGGTCAGGAATTCCTTGACCTTCTCCGGCTTGTCGCGCGCGCGCTGGAAGGCGATGTCCTGCAGCCGGACATTCTTGAAGCGGGTGATCTTGTACGCGAGCTTTTCGGGCAGGAGCTTGCGCAGGAAGTTCGCAAAGCCATCCTTCGCCGGGCGGATGAAATACCAGGTGGGGGTGCGCTGGAGCATGGTGACGTGCGCCGCGCCCTTGCCGTCGCCCTTGTCGGTCATCGAGGGTACGATCGTCACCGCGGTCGCGCCCGATCCGATGACGACGACCTTTTTGCCGGCGTAATCGAGATCCTTCGGCCAGAATTGCGGGTGGACGATCTGGCCCCGGAAATTCTCGCGCCCGGCGAATTGGGCATCGAAGGGCTCGTCATAGTCGTAATAGCCCGCGCCGAGATAGAGCCAGCGGGCGGTCGTCGTCGTGCGCCCGCCCTGACTGTCCTCCATCGTCACCGTCCAGCGCGCCGCCGCGCTGTCCCAGTCGGCGCCGACGACCTTGCTGTCGAAACGGATGCGGTCGCGGATGCCGCGTTCGTCGACGATGCGGTTCAGATATTCGAGGATCGATGGGCCGTCGGCGATCGATTTTTCATGCTTCCACGGTTCGAAGACGAACCCCAGCGTGTGCATGTCGCTGTCGACCGGATGCCGGGATAGCGGAACAGGTCCCAGGTGCCGCCGAGGTTGGCGCGCCGTTCGGCGAGTGCGAAGCTG
>JACDQN010000390.1 GCA_015657575.1 Sphingopyxis sp. | reverse complement strand
CGGCTTTCAATGTCGATCCGTTTCCGGTCCATCCCCAACCGGCTGTTAACGGCGAAAACTGTCGCCCACTTCCGTCATCCCGGACTTGATCCGGGATCCCGCTTTCTTGATGCAGTGACTGGGTTCGATTCAAGCAGGACCCGGATCAGGTCGGGGTGACGAAATGGGATGGCGGCAGAAGGGGCTTTCCTACATTATTTCGCGCGCATAGCCTGCTTTCCATGGCCACCGCGATCCCATCCGTCACTGCCCTGCGCCTTCGGCTTTGGCTGCCGGGGAAGCGAAACAAGAGGGGTTGTGGCGTGACCTTTGTGACCTTCCGAAGAGAATGACCCGCTCTTTCGGACCCCGACTCACCCGTCTTGGTCAAGCCTGCACATCGTGGGAATCCTGCCCGTCGCGAAGCGATGGGGGGGGGGACCGCCGCCGCAGGCGGTGGGTGGAGGGGCCGCAACGGTGCGTCACTTGCCTCTCCATCAGCGCTTCCCGCTGCCACCTCCCCATGGCTTCACCACAGGGAGGGTCTTAAGCCCGCAATCGGCCGGCCCCCTCAATTCACCATCCGCTCATAGCCCTCCCAATAGGGCGCGCGCAGATCCTTGCGCAGGATCTTGCCCGATGCATTGCGCGGCAACGCGGGGATGATATCGACGCTGCGCGGACATTTGAACGGCGCGATGCGGTCGCGGGCCCAGGCGATGACGCTGGCCTCCTCGATCTCCATGCCGGGTTTGGCGACGACGACCGCCTTGACCGTCTCGCCCCATTTCTGGTCGGGGATGCCGATCACCGCGACCTCCTGCACCGCCGGGTGGCCGAAGATCGCGCTCTCGACCTCCGCGGGATAGATATTCTCGCCTCCCGAGATGATCATGTCCTTCATCCGGTCGTGGATGAAGAGATAGCCGTCCTCGTCCAGATAGCCGGCGTCGCCGGTATGGATCCACCCGCCCTCGGTCATCGTCTTCGCGGTCGCGTCGGGCAGGTTCCAGTAACCGATCATGTTGTTCGAAGAGCGGGTGACGACCTCGCCGACCTCGCCCGTCGGCACGCTTTGCCCGTCGGGGCCGAGGATGACGATCTCGACGCCGGGCAGCGGCTTGCCCGCCGAACGCATCCGCTTGTTGCCTTCGGGGTCGTGGTCCTCGGGCGGCAGCATGCAGATCGTGCCCGTCGTCTCGGTCATGCCATAGGCCTGGATGAAATCGGCGCCGAACATCTTGATGCACTGGCGCAGCAGTTCGAGCGGAATCGGCGCGGCGCCATAAAGGATATATTTGAGCCGGCTGAAATCGACGCTGGCGCAGCGCGGGTGCATCAGCAGCATCTGGAGCGCCGCGGGCACCATGAAGAAGCGCGTGACGCCATGCCGCTCGACCGCGTCGAACACCCCGTCGGGGTTGAATTCGGCGAGGACGATACCCGGCAGCCCCGCCGCGAGCGCCATGATGCCGAGCCCGGTGCCGCCGATATGCGCGCACGGCATCGCGACGAGCACCGCCTCGTCATCATCCCACTTCGTATAGGGCAGGTCGAGATCGTTCGAATGTTTGCGCAGCGCGAACAGGTTGCGGTTCGACAGCACCGCGCCCTTGGGGTTGCCGGTCGTGCCCGACGTATAGAGTTGAAGCACCGCGTCGTCGGGGCCGGAGGGCGCGAACGCACCGCGAGCCGTCGTTTCGATCATCGTCCGCGCGGCGTCGGCACCGACGATCCGCGGGTCATGCTCCAGCCGGCCCGCGAGCCGCTCCGCCAGATCGTCGAAGCCGGGTCCGGCGAAGATCATCTTGGCGCGCGTATCGTTGACGATGAACACCCATTCGGCCGGCGACAGCCGCCAGCCGACGGGCGCCATCACGATCCCGACGCGAGCGGCGCCGAAGAAAAGCGTGAAATAAAGGTCGCTGTTCTTGCCGATCCACGCGATGCGATCGCCCTTTTTCAGCCCCGCCGCGAGCAGCGCCGTCGCGACGCGCGCGCTCCGTTCGTCGAGTTCGGCATAGCTCTGGACGCGATCCTCTTCGCGCATCGCGACGCGGTCTGGGCGCTCGGCGGCCCAATGGCTCAGGAACGCATCGAACGTCAAAAGGTCCGCAACATCGGCCGCCATCGTGTCTCTCCCATCGAATCGCGTGGCTTTCACGTAATTTTCGGAAAAGGCTAGCGGCTGTTGGCGCAAGGTAAAGCGTGGATGACGCTCCCCGCCGCAGAGATCATTTCCCACCCGTCTGGCGGCAAATCCCGTTGCCAAAAACGGCAATATCGATAGCCATGACCGCAATGGAAGATTTAAGTCGATGAAATCGCTGCTCGCCCTCGCCGCCGCCTTGCTGGCGACCACCGCCTTGGCGGCGGAGCCGGTCAGGGAAATCGTCGTTACCGCTCGACCGCTGTCGCAGACCGACGCCGATCTTCGCGCCTGCATCGCACGCGGATGCCCGCCTGACGAGGATGTCCGGGCATCGCTCGCTCACGCGGAAAACCAGTTCGTCTCGGGTGCCTATCGCGACGCGCGCAGGACGTTGGAGCGGTCGCTCGATCGCAACCGTCGGCACAAGCCCGGCTATCCCGTCGAATTGTCCAATCTGCTTCGCGGCCTCGCCAATGTGTCGGAGCATCTGGGTGAGGCTACCGTGTATCGCCTTTCGGTGCTCGAAATGCGCGACACGCTGAAGCGATATGTGGCGGCCGACGACCCGCGCACCTTGGGCGCGGAACTCGAAGTCGGCGATTCGCGGTTGAAGATGGGTTATCCCGAGGAGGCATCGCGAAAATATCGCGACATCGAGGATCAGTCGCTGAAGGCGGGCCTGCCGCATGTCGCCGCCCTTGCGCGCCTTCGCCATCTCTCGCTTCTCGCCATCGAAGCGCAGGTGAACAAGTTCGACCGGTGGCGGATGGACAAGGCTCGCAAGGAAATCAGGGCGTTTATCGCCGACCCAACACCCGGCGCCGAAAAATATGCGCTGATCGGCCACTTGCTGCTCGCACGCCTCGACCGGGCGGAAGGCGACCAGAGTTCGACCGACGCGCTGATCGCCGAATTCATCGCGCAGGGTGGAGCGGATCGACCGACGTTGATCTATTCCCCGCCGATGGACATCGGAGCAGCGATCGAGGAGCGAGGAAAGGCCTGGACCCAGCTCGACGTTCGCGAGCATGAAAAATGGGTCGACATGGGCTTTTGGGTCAATGACGACGGCCGCGTCGAGGACATCGAGATTTTACGGAACGTCGGGCCGACGGCGTGGACCGAAATCGTCGTCCGATCGCTGGAAAACAGGCTTTATATGCCGGCGAAGGATGCGAAAAAAATGTTCATGGTGGAGCGCTATACGCTGACGGCGCATTGGGTAATCGAAAGTGGAAGCGCCATACGGAAACGCTCAAAGCCCCGGATTGAGCGACTGGATCTGACACCTTGAAGTCCAGCTAGAGCCGCCGGAACAGCAGCATCAGATTGTTCGCAGGCATCGCCCGGCGTTCGGCAAACGCAAAGCCCGCCATCTCCGCTGCCGCCTTGACCGCATCGACGTCGCGCAGTCCCCACGCCGGGTCGCGTGCGCGCAGGCTGGCGTCGAAGGCGAGATTGCTGTCCGCCGTCGGCACATCGGCTTCGATATAGGGGCCGTAAAGGATCAGCGGCGCCCCGACCGCGAGCACACGCGCGGCGCCGGCAAACAGTCCCAGCGTCGCCGCCCACGGGCTGATATGCACCATGTTGATGCAAAGCACGGTATCGGCGTAGGCATCGGGCCAGTCCACCGCAGCATCGAGCGCCAGCGGCGGCGTCAGATTGGGCCGCCCCGCCTCGGCGCTCCACGCCGCGATCGAGACCAGCGCCGCCGGATCGGGGTCGCTTGGCTGCCACGTCAGATGCGGAAAGGCGGCAGCGAAATGGACGATATGCTCGCCCGATCCGCTCGCCACCTCGAGCACATGACCCCTGCGTGGCAACCAATCCGCAAGCACCGCGGCGATCGCGTCGCGGTTGCGCAAGGTCGCCGGCGCGTGGCGCTTGTCGGCCGCCGCGCCGTCGCCAGGCATCCAGGGCCGCGGCGTCACGCCTTCGCCTGCACCCGCGCCCGCCGCTCGCGCACGATCAGCCAGGCGAACAAGCCCACCGGCCCGACCATCAGCGTCAGGAACAGGAAGGGGAATTGCACGATGCGGCTGAAACCCTTCTGATCGGCGTCGCGCGCGATCCACATGCCCGTGAACAGGTCGAAGGCGAGATAATGGATCCAGCCCAGCGTCGCGCCGCCCGGTGTGTCGAACAGCTTCATCACGCCCTGCAGCGTCGTGAAATCGGCGCCCCCCGGCCCGCCGGGGTCGATCCCGCCGGTCACGAAGCCGGCGATCAGCACCGTATAGGCAAGGCAGAGCAGGAACACGCCGAGATAGAGGATCAGCGCCAATATCTTCGGCCCGCGCGGCGCAAAAGCGAGCGCCGCCCAGCCGATAAAAGCCCAATAATTGGCCAGCAGGAAAATCGTGTCCCAACTCATGTCCGTCCCCTTGTTCTTCGCGGTCGAAGGCGCTTTGCCAGCGCTAGATCAGCCCGCCAAGCCCGAAGAGCAGGATGCCGCCGAACAGCGCGATCAAACCGACCGTGACGATCAGCAGCGTCATGCGCGCCGCCGGCAGCCGCCGCGTCGCGAAAAATGCGGCGGCGAGCCCCAGTCCGAAGGCGATTAGCGGCGCGTAAAGGAAGGCCCAGTCATAGCCGAATTCGCGGCGGACGCGGACCAGTTCCCACTGTTCGACGATCAGCCCGTAAAGGGTGATCGCGGCGATCCAGACGGCGACGAAGACGACCGCGAACAGCGCACCGCCCGCGAGGCAGCCCCCGGCGGCACGCTTGGCGTCGCTGGCGCCGTCCGTGCTCAACTGCCGCCGATCTCGCTGAGCGAAGGCGCACCGGGGGCGACGACGGGCTCGCTCCACGTCAGGATCGGCTTGCGCGCTGCCGCGGTCTCGTCGAGGCGGCCGCGCGGGGCGAAGTGCGGCGCCGATTTGAGCGCCGGATCGCCGTTCTTCGCGCGCAGCGCGATGCTGCGCAGCGCGCCGATGAACTGGTCGAGCACCGCCTTCGACTCGGTCTCGGTCGGCTCGACGAGCATCGCGCCATGGACCACGAGCGGGAAATAGACCGTCATCGGGTGGAACCCTTCGTCGAT
>JACDQN010000389.1 GCA_015657575.1 Sphingopyxis sp. | reverse complement strand
GGTCAGATTCCGCATCGCCGGGATCTCCACGTCGATATCCGCCAGCCCGGCATGGCCAGCGCCTCGACGATACTGCGCCGCGCGCCTGCTAGCCGCTGATAGGCCTCGTAGCTCAGCAGCACCTGAGTGGGACGGCCCCGGTTCGTGATGACGACCGGCCCCGTCCGCGCCGCCTTCTGGGCCTCGCTTGCGTTCTGCTGGAACGCCCGGCTCGAAACCGTCGTGATCGACATGGCGAACTCCTCCAGACTAATGTTGACACATTAGAACATCAATTGGGAGACGACAATGCGGCAGCTTGCCACTTTGGCTGTGATGGCCCTGAGAACCTGCATTGGCCGGCGGTCAGGCCGCCGATAACGGGCTTTCGACAAAGGTCTCATCGCCGACCTATCGTCACGAGCCGCGCCAAAAGATCGGGTACCGTCAAGTCGCCGGCTGGTTTCTCCTGACCTGATCCAGCGATGTATTGTCCGGTCCAGGGATCGAGAATCGGCACGCCGGCGGCCACGAAATGCGTCTCGTCGCGACTGACGATGATCAGGTTGGCCACGGCCGCCGTGGCCGCGATGAACAGATCGAGCTGCCCGAAGTTGTGCCCGCGCCGTCGACCGGCCTCCAGCATCATACGCCAGCGCAGGATGACGTCTTCGGTAAGGGGCAGCACCCGGCCTGCGAACAGCGGCCGAAGCGTATGCGCAAGCCAATCCGAAACGACAGCCCGGCGTTCGGCATCGGGCGCCTGCTCGATGCCAAAGCGGATCTCGGCGAAGGTGACGTCCGAGACGAACAACACCTCTTCCGGCTGCGCCGACACGAACGCTGCGACCGATGGATCGGAGCGCGGCTTGCGAAGTTCGGACAGGACATTGGTGTCCAGGAGAAAGCCGTTCACACCTCGACGTCCCGAACCGGGCCGGTGACGAAGGGCCGCTCCAGCATGATGTTGGCCAAGGGTGACGCGGCCAGCGCTTCGACCAGGCGACGCCCGGTGTGGCGCTCCCGCCCACGGTCATAGGATTCGGCCGAGACGATCACGACCGCATCCTTGCCGTGCAGCGTCACGCGCTGCGGACCGTGCTCGCGCGCGCGCCTCACGACCTCGCTGAAGCGCGCTTTGGCGTCCTGAAGCCGCCAGCGCTCGCCGACGCCGACCAGTTTGTCTTTCTCGCGCCGCTCGGATTTCATCATCGCCGCTCCACTGGTCACCGTGACTAGAATATGCGTCACGGCCCCCGCTTTGCCAAGCGGCAGCGAAAACCCGATCCTGATCGTCATATCGAACGAGCGCATGCACGACGCACATGGCCTGCGACCCGGAAATCAGAAAAATGCGACCGAAATCCCCTGGCTTTTTCGAAAGCCAATTGCGACGGTGCCGTTTGCTCAGGTGGAGCAAAATCGAGCCTGAAGCCGGCCGCGAGGCCGCGCTGATCGCCGTTAGGCGACGGCCGGAGGCCGCCCGGAGGGTCTCCGCGCGGCCTCCGTTTGCGGACGTCCGCTTAGAGAAGAAGCCGATCTATTTAGATCGGTGCCCGTGGGGCCTAATTTTCTAGACCCTATCTTGGGGGCACCTCAAGGTTTGTTCGCTAAACCGCGTTATCTTGGACGAAGCGTGAACATGGCTCACGCCGCCTGCCGCAGCCGTGCTGTCGGATCGTTGAGCGAGCGATAGCTGTCTGGGGCGACGTCGTCTGGACGCTCCCAAAGGTAGTCGCCGGTCAAGCCGACATGCGCCCAGCCCATAGGGGAGACATGGGCCAGCAACGCTTCTGAGGCGGTTTCGCCGCGGCAGCGAAGATGATCGACAGCGCGCTCGAGATAGAGCGTGTTCCAGTAGGCCATTGCGGCGATGACGAGGTTCAGGCCCGAGGCGCGATGGGCCTGGTTCTCCAGGGTTCGATCCGAGAAGCGCCCCTGTCGGTGGGCATAGACGGCTTGGGCTAGGGCGTGGCGGGCCTCGCCCTTGTTCAGTCCGGC
>JACDQN010000388.1 GCA_015657575.1 Sphingopyxis sp. | reverse complement strand
CCATCGCCCCTCCGTCAGCGCTTCGCGCTGCCACCTCCCCATGGCTTCGCCACAGGGAGGATATCTACGTCCGCTTTCGGCCGGTTTTGGACATCACTCCAAACCCGGGTTCAGCCCCTTCACCTCGATCAGGAAGCTCTTGGGCTTTTTGAACAATTTGCTGTTCCGGTTGACCCTGAGGCCGGCGATTTCGGCAAGCTCCATCACGAAATGCACGCAATTGCGCTTATTGAGGCTATAGCTCGGCTGTTCGCGGTCGCGCCATTCTGCGACCTTCGCCATCAGCCGCCGATAGGTCGCGTCATCGACCCGCACGTCGAACTGGCGGTCGCTCTTTTCGATATAGTCGGGTTTCGACGATTCGACCTTGCCCTTCACCGAGCCCCACAGAATCGCGGGGCTGACCGTAACCGCGGTGAAGCCGTAATTGGCGTCGATCGCCTCGCCCGTCGCGTCAAGCCTGCCCTTGAGCACGATGAAGCTGTGCGGGAAGCGGTCGCCGAAATCATGACTGTAGAAGCTGACGACCACCTCGGCGCGGGCCGGGGCGACGAGCGCCGCACCGAACAGCGCCAGGCAAAAAAGGATCAGGCGCAGGCCGCGGGTCATCGCCGCCCTCATAACCATCGACCCTTCGCCTTGCCAAGCCGCGATTGCCGCTTGACCGGGACGCCCACTTCGCATCTTGTCGCACTGACAATGATGTAAGGAGGGGGCCGTATGGCACGGAAGGCGATTTTCATCACCGGCGGCGGGTCAGGCATCGGCCGCGCGGTCGCGCGCCACTTTGCCGGACAGGGCTGGTTCGTCGGCGTCGCCGACGTCAATGCGCGCGGGATCGACGAAACCGCCGCGCTCCTCCCCGACGGCGCCGCGTCGCGCCACATCATGGATGTGCGCGATCGCGACCAGTGGCGGGCGGCGCTGGACGATTTCGCCAAGGCGAGCGGCGGGCGCCTCGACGTCCTCTTCAACAACGCCGGCATCGGGTCGGGCGGGCAGTATATGGACATGGATCCGGCAGAGGCCGACCGGTTGATCGCGATCAATTTCGGCGGTGTCGTCAACGGCATCTATATGGCGCTGCCCCTGCTCAAGGCCACGCCCGGATCGACGATCCTCAACACCGGATCGGCGTCGGGCTTTTACGGCGTCGCCGGTCTCGCCGTCTATTCGGCGACCAAATTCGCTGTACGCGGGCTGACCGAAGCGCTCGAGATCGAATTCGCCAAGCACGACATCAAGGTGCGCTCGCTGATGCCGGCTTTATCGACACGCCGCTGCTCGACCAGGTCAGCGCCGACAGCAACGAGCCCGCGCGCAATCGCCTGTCGGCGAGCGGCTTCGAAATCGTCCCCGTCGAGCGCGTCGCCGAAGCGGCCTGGGCCGCAGTGCACGGCGCGCAGGTCCACACGACGGTCGGCAAGATGGCGAAGCGCCTCGCGCGCCTCGCGCGCTGGTTCCCCGGGCTGATCGTGAGACAGTCGAAGAAGGTCGATGCGCTGGGAACGGCCCCGGGGCACTGACCATCCTGTCGCACCGGCGCGCGAAGGCGGGAAATTGATTCCCTTTTCGTTCTCCCCGCGCTAGGCATGGAGGATGATCGCGAAACTGACGGGGCGGCTGGATTCAAGCGGCGCAGGGCATGCGGTGATCGACGTCGGCGGCGTCGGTTATCTGGTCGAGGCCTCCGCGCGCACCCTGGATGCGCTCGGCCCGGTCGGCGGCGACGTCACCATCCACACCGAGATGCTCGTCGGCGAAGATTTCCTGCGCCTGCTCGGTTTCGCCAAAGCCGAGGAACGCGACTGGTTCCGCCTGCTCACCAGCGTCCAGGGCGTCGGCGCCAAGGTCGCGCTCGCAATCCTCTCGGCGCTCGAGATCGGCGACCTGCAGCGCGCGCTCGCGAGCGGCGACAGCGCGATGATCGCCCGCGCGAACGGCGTCGGGCCGAAACTCGCGCAGCGGATCACGCATGAGCTCAAGGACAAGGCGGGGGCGCTGGGCGGGATCGCGGGCACCGGCACCGGTTCGTCCCTTGCCGCAACCGCCGGCCCACTCAGCGACGCCGTCGCCGCCCTCACCGGCCTCGGCTTCAAGCCCGGCGAGGCGAGCGCGGCGGTCGCGGCAGCGAGCGAGGAATTGGGTGTAGGCGCGGGTCTTGATGCGCTGGTGCGCGCCGCGCTCAAAAAGGCGGCGAGATAGTGGCCAAAGAGACTACGCTCGCTAGGTTAGAGGCTCGGCTCGCTGACGCGCAGCAATTAATGGCAATCCACTCTACGCTTACAGGCGACGGACGTGGTAGGCGTTACGATGTTGACGCGCTGAACAGAAGCGCAGTCATATTGGCCGTGGCAGCATGGGAAGCTTTTGTGGAAGACTTGGCGTTCAGGAACGCAGCGTCGCTGGCACGCAGGTTTAAAAAGGCAGAAGATTTTCCTGAGGAGATTAGAGAGCCGCTGTTAGTTTCGTTGCTGGGTAGCACCGATTTTAAGAATCCGACCCCGGCTGCAAGGGAGGCAGTTTGGCGTCTTGCGGGACATGGGTGGAGGTCCGAGTTTAGGGCTTTCGCGGAGAATAAGGCAAAGTCTCTCAATACGCCAAATTCAGACAATATTCGAAAACTGTTTAAGTGCACCTTGGCAATCGAAGACATAACCGCTTCGTGGAGCTATCGTCGGTGGGGTGCTGAGGTGTATCGGACCAAACTCGACGAAACATTGAGATTGCGCCACCGGATAGCACATGGAACGATAGGCAACGAAACGGTCGGAAAAACACGGGCAAAAGATGCTATCGGCTTGGTGTCCTCATTGGGACACAGATCGGTAGCGGCGGTAAGTAACAACTTTAAGCGCTTTGACCTTCAAGGGCGGAGCGCGAAGCTTCGACCGGCATGAAATGACTCGCATCCGCCACGCCGCCTGCCGCTGCGGCCACATCCGCATCGTCTGCACCGGCGAACCAATCCGCGTCTCGGTCTGCCACTGTCGCAATTGCAAGGCGCGGAGCGGAAGCGCCTTTGCCGCACAGGCACGCTTCCCCGCCGATCAGGTTCGCACCGAAGGCGACGCGAAATTGTACCAGCATCCCGGCGGCAGCGGCACTCTCGCGGATTTCTACTTCTGCGAAAACTGCGGCTCCACGCTCTGGTTCCTCAATCGCCCGGGACTCGACAGCTATGCGGTGCCGATCGGCAATTTCGAACCCGGCCATGACTTCGAGCTGCAATTTTCGGTCTATGAGGATCGTCAGGAACCTTGGGTTTGCATCGTCGGCGAGGCAATAGAGCGTTTATGACCGAGCCCGCCCTCACCACCCCCCTGCGTATCCCCGAGGACGCCGACGCCGCGCTCCGGCCGAAGTCGCTCGCCGAGTTCGTCGGACAGGCCGCGGCGCGCGAGAATCTGCGCATCTTCATCGAGGCCGCGAAGGCGCGGTCGGATGCGCTCGACCATGTGCTCTTCTATGGCCCGCCGGGGCTCGGCAAGACGACGCTCGCGCAGATCGTCGCCAAGGAACTCGGCGTCGGATTCCGGTCGACCAGCGGACCGGTGATCGCCAAGGCGGGCGACCTCGCCGCGCTGCTCACCAACCTCGAGGACGGCGACGTCCTCTTCATCGACGAGATCCACCGCCTGTCGCCCGCGGTCGAGGAAATCCTCTATCCCGCGATGGAGGATCGCGCGCTCGACATCATGATCGGCGAAGGGCCGTCGGCGCGCTCGGTG
>JACDQN010000387.1 GCA_015657575.1 Sphingopyxis sp. | reverse complement strand
TCCGAGATTCTTGCGCGACGATGCTTGTCTTCGCGCCGCCGCGCTGTTAATGGCGCGCCTCGTTGCCGCTTTAGCTCAGTTGGTAGAGCACATCATTCGTAATGATGGGGTCACAGGTTCGAGTCCTGTAAGCGGCACCATCGCCCACCATTTCAAGACCTTAGACCCCTTGACTGTTGGCCGTGCCGGTTGGGTGGCGATCCTTCTTCGAACATCCTGCCGGTCGATGCATCCGCGATCGCCCGGACCACGCGGGCCGCCGCGACGTTTGCCCGGTTCGATCCATATCCCGGTCCCATATTGCTCACAGCCTTCGTTCCCCCCGATAATTTGCGTCGAGAGGCTATGACGCGGCAACAGCCCTCATGAGGAACATGATCGGTCGATAAATTTCAGTCTATGCGATCGCCTACGGAAATCCGCTATTGTCTATCGGTGTCTGTTGCAGCCGTGCAACGGGCTGATCGATTCCGTTACGGAAAACGCTTTGGCGGTGGCCTCCGACCGCCATTGCTGTATTCGCCGCGCCGCGACCCAGATGGAGAGCTTTCTCCATTGAGACTTGCGGCGGCCCCTCGGGGTCGCCGCCTTTTCGTGCGCGATCGGGCGCGCGGGGTTGGGATGTTGGGGTCCTTATTCCGGAGATGAGCTGTTGCAATTTGGCAACAATGTTTCTCGATTATGAAATAAAAATGCGTTTTTGGTCCTCATTTCGGCGCGTCCGGCGTCTTCGGGATGTGCGCATGTGACGCACGACCAAGGAGGACTATAATGAAAAAATTCATTTCGGCTGCGGCTCTCACCACCGCGCTCGTCGCATCGCCGGCTTTCGCGCAGGATGCCGGCTTTGCCGGCCCGCGCGTCGAACTGCTTGCCGGCTATGACATCGTCGAGGGCGACGAAGGTCTCGTTTATGGCGTCGCGGCGGGCTACGACGTCGCGCTTGGCCAGGGCGTGATCGGCATCGAAGCCGAGATCAATGACTCGACCGTCCGCGAAACCACGACCGACTTCGACGTCGTCGGCGATGAACTCACCATCGGCGCGGGCCGAGATATCTACGTCGGCGGCCGTCTCGGTTTCGCCGCCGGTCCGCGCACGCTCCTCTACGCGAAGGCCGGCTATGTGAACGGCGCGATCGACGTCCGCTACGACGACGGCACGACCGTCACCAAGGCGCGCCCCAAGGGTGACGGCTATCGCATCGGCGCCGGGATCGAGCAGCAGCTCAATCTCCTCGGCCCGAAGAGCTACGCCCGCCTCGAATATCGTTACTCGAACTATGGCAACATCGATTACGCCGGCACCAGCATCGCGGCGAACATCGACCGCCATCAGGTTCTGCTTGGGCTCGGCCTGCGCTTCTAAGCGTCTTCTGACGTCTCGCGATCGCGGGATGTCATGACAGGCTCCCCGCCGCGCGCCTTGCAGGCGCGGCGGGGAGCCGATCATCAAAAGGACATCGCGATGTTCAACCGCCTCTTCGTCGATCATCCAAAGACCGTCGACGAATCCTACATCGAGCATTTCGGCGTCGCATCGTCGTTCGGCATCGCGATGATCCGCGGCGGACTATGTGCCCTCGTTCACGCGGTTGTGCCCGGCTGGTGCATCACGAGCGCCAGCGACACCATCCAGCGACTCAACGCCATCATGGTCGAGAAGCGCCGCGCCAAGGCGCACGGTTACGCACAGATCAACAGCGTCGACTAGGTGATCTGACCGGCCATTGCTCCGCGGCGCGGCTTCGAAGCGCAATGCGCGGCGCCTCCGCGGCCTGCTTTTTTCAGGAAGTGACAGATGTTCCAGCCCGATATCGAGATCGAGCACCATGACCGCCTCCTCGAAATCCGGAGGCTGCGCGCATCCGGGCTCAAATATCGCGCGATCGCCGCGGCGCTCGGCATCTCGGCGGCGCGGCTCTCGCAGCTCCGCCCGCAGGTCGACCGCTTGCCGCATTGCGACCCCCTGGTGCCGATGGCGGACGTCACATGGCGGACGTCCGTGGCCTATCTGCCGCTGAGCCGCCGCGCGCGCTCGATCCTCGCCGCGTCCGCATTCGCGACCGTGGCCGATCTGATGGGCGCGCAGGGCGGGCCGCTCCGGCCGGAGTGGCTTCCGAACTGCGATCCCCGGTCGTGGCGCGAAATCCGCACCTGTCTCGCTGTGCTCGAAGCCAGGGAGATCGCGGTCCGCCACACTGTGGCGGCCTGAGCCCCGGTTCAATCATAGAGGGCGGGGCTTCGCATCGGGGGCTCGCTCGGTGCTTCCGCCGCTTCGACCGGCTCTTCGATGTCACCGGTCTGTTCGGCCATCGGCGCCTCGTCTGCGGCAACCCCGATGCCGGGCTCGGCTGTCAGCCCGATCGCGGGCGGATCGCTGGCCTCGGGTTTTTCGGTGCATCCCGAAAGCGCGATCAGGACCAGGATCGGCGCGGTTCTCGCAATCTGCATTTTCATCTCCCGCAAATCACTCGGTGGGTCTGGAATCCGCGACGTCGGTTATGGATGCTGTTGGTCGTCAGGCACCGAAGCGCCGGGCATCCTCTTCAAAGCTGGCGATCAGCGGGCGCAGATATTCGAAATTCTCGTTGCCGCGCACGTCGCGGTAGATCCGCGACATGCGCTTGTAGTGGGCGATGGCGCGCACCGCGCTTTCGGTGAAGACGACATGGCAGTCGCCCTCGGCATCGTCGGCCGCGATCATGAAGACATGTTGGTCGAGCGCGGGTCCTGCCGCGCCGCTTCCGTCCACCACTTGGCATTCCCCTGCACGCCGCCTCATTCGGGCGGTCCACAAATCCAAGTTCCTCTGTGCTTATGACGGACCGGGATGCGAAATCAGGAATGGGGCTCGGGTTCGCCCGGAGCAGGACGCCCGCTTCGAACTAGTCCGGTCGGTGGATGCGGATGCCGTGCCAGCGACCGAGCCGGAGTTCTTCGCGGACGTAACTGCCATAGTCGGCGGGCCTCAGGTCCTGTTTCCCCAGCTGGTGACGCATTCGGTTGCAGTGGAGGCAGGCGGCGGTGATGTTGCGATAGCTGTGACGTCCGCCTTCGCACCGCGGGCGCAGATGTTCGGCGGTGAGCTGAAGGTTCAGCGCCTGCTCGAGGGTCAGCTTGTGGCGGACGGCGAAGGCTTCGGGGCTTTTGAGCCACATCGGCTGATCGCAGTAGATGCAGCGCCAATGCTGGCGGACGGCCTTGTGGTTACGGATTGTTTGAATCAGGCACATGACATTCTCGCTTCGACATGTTGGTCAAAGCGGATGCGCCGCGGTCATTCCTATTGGGACCGCCCCTCGATTGGGAGCCTTCTGGCTTCGCGCTGGACAGCGCCTGAATGACGCCACCCCGCAGTTCGTCAGCGGCCAGTCTCGACTCCTTTTGGAGACCGAGGGTGCGGGACTGTCTGTCGACAAATCCGCCGGCGCTGATGGCGCCGGCCCGCAGGGGATAAATAGACTGGGTCGCCGATTGGGACAAGGGGAGAGGGGAAAGCCTTCCCCTGACGGCCAGCCTGGCGTCTGGCCGTACCCCTTCCACAGGGGCTGGCCGCCCCCGTAACGCCCCCAGAAAATGAGCGCGGCGGCTGATGAGCGCACTCTGCCGCCCACAAGGGCCGGCAGGGTTCGCGCGTTTGTTTGACCGCGCTGCGCACTCGTCGCGGCTGTCTTGGCGGTGCGGCGGCTAAGCACATCTGCGCACGCACGCCGCACCGCCGGCGGCCGCGCCGAGAGCGCGTCTCTTCTTTTGGATCCGCTTTGGCGGATCGGGTCAGGGGAGTCATGGCCTGACGGCTGATGAGGGCGCCGCGTTTCGCGCGGCGGCGTCTTTATGGGCCTCCCGTCGATCGCGGGAGTGGGCGGCGCTCCCTTCTGGGCGCGGCCCGGCGTCCCGCAAGCCGCTGACGCGGCTCCTCCTCTTCGTTCCGGTCCTGCGGATGCGGGCCGCTTCCTGGCCGCGCCCGGCAGGTCGCCAGTCGCCGCCCACCCCCGCTCCGCCGGGGGCCTGCTGGTTTTGGGGCGGGGACAAGGAGGACAGCATGGGACAGAAGATCGAGCGTCGGGGCAGGGCGAGAGGTCGCCAGCCACGCGATAATCATGCGCGCGAGGGAGCGCGCGCGCGTCGCTTTACGACAGCGTGACGAACCGGATCATTTCCGAACTGGAGGAAGGGCGGTTGCCTTGGGTGCAACCTTGGAGCCGCAGCGGCGGCGCATCCGCCGCGCTGCCGCACAACGCCGCGTCGGGTCGCGCCTATTCGGGAATCAATATCCTGATCCTGTGGGGCGCGGTGATCGAGGCGGGTTATCCGTCGCAGGGGTGGCTGACCTTTCGTCAGGCCTTGGAGGTGGGCGGCAATGTCCGCAAGGGTGAGCGCGGGACGACCGTGGTTTATGCCGACAGGTTCGTTCCGAAGGGCGAGGCCGAGCGCGCGCAGCGCGATGGCGGCGATGCGCGCGCTGTGCCGTTTCTCAAAAGTTTCACCGTGTTCAATGTCGCGCAGTGCGAAGGGCTTCGCGAGGGGATCGGCATCGACCCCGCGCCGCTGCCCGAGCGCGAAATCGTGCCGGTCGTCGAGGCGGTGATCGCGTCATCCGGCGTGGATTTTCGGATCGGCGGGGACAGGGCCTTCTATGTGCCCGCGCATGATTATGTGCAGGTGCCGCCGCAGCCCGCCTTCTTCGATCAGATCAACTATTATCGCACTGCGCTCCACGAGCTGACCCACGCGACCGGCCACGCCTCGCGGCTGGATCGCAAATTGCTGAACAGTTTCGGCAGCAAGGATTATGCGCGCGAGCAACTGGTCGCCGAAATGGGCAGCGCCTTTCTGTGCGCGGCGCTCGGGATCGTTCCGAGCGTCCGCCACGCCGACTATATCGGGTCGTGGCTTGAGGTGCTCCGCGAGGATAATCGGGCGATCTTCCGCGCCGCAAGCCTCGCGAGCAGGGCCGCCGAATGGCTGCTTGCGCGCCATCACGACGCCGAGGCCGGAGCCGATGCGGTCGCCGCCCAAGGTCAGATCGAGCGGAGGGCGGCGGCATGACCCTCCTGACCCCCGAACTTCACGCCGCGTTGCGCGCGAACGACGAAGCGCGGCGCGCCGCCGTCATGGCCGATCTGGACGAACCCGACTTCGTGCCCATCGTCAAATTCTTCAATCCGGTCGGCGCGGCGACGTGGCTCGCGACCGAGCTTTGCGAGGATGGCGACACCTTGTTCGGCTTGGCCGACCTTGGGTTCGGCTGTCCCGAACTCGGTTCGTTCAGCCTGTCCGAACTGGCATCGGCGCGGCTTCCCTTCGGCCTCGGCATCGAACGCGATCTCGGCTTTTCGACGCGCATGGCGCTGTCGGGGTGGGCCGCATGGGCGCGCCGCGCCGGATCGATCATCGCCGCCGAAACCCTGTTCCGCCGCAATTTTCGTGGCGGTGCCGATGAGCTTCCGAAACCCCCTTCCGGTCCCGAAGGGGACGGGGAGCGGGGCGACGGCTGACGCTGGCGGCGCGTTTCGCCGCCAATCGAAGCCGGTCCGCCCAAATCGCGAAATCCCGACGGACCGGCACCTTCCCGAAGAAAGGTTATCCACATGAAACTCGACTTTATCGACCTTGGCAAGCTGTCGATCAGCAAGGCCAATATGCGCTACGCCAAGAAGGCACCCGACGTGTCGGACCTTTTGCCGACCGTCCGCGCGCGGGGCGTTTTGGTGCCGCTGATCGTTCGGCACCTTGTCGTGCCCCCCTCCTCGAAAGGAGAAACGCACGGCAAGGCCTGCCCCGATTGCGCCTATGAAATCGTCGCTGGGGCGCGGCGCTTTACGGCGGCGACCATCGTCGCAGCCGAGCGCGGCGAGGCCGAACCGCTGCCGTGCGCCATCTTGGAAGAAGGCGACGACGCGAACGCGCTCGAAGTCTCGCTGATCGAGAATGTCGCGCGCCGCGATGCCGACGAGGTCACCCAATGGGAAACCTACACACGGCTGATTACCAAGGAAGGGCGGACCATCGCCGATATCGCGCTGACCTTCGGCATGCCCGAAGCATGGGTGAAGCGCATCCTGGCCCTCGGCAATCTTTTGCCCCGCATCCGGTCGCTCTATGCCAAGGCCGAGATCAAGCCCGAGACGGTGCGCCAGTTGACGCTCGCGACCAAGAGCCAGCAGCGCGACTGGCTCGCGCTGTACGACAATGACGAGCATCAATGCCCGACCGGCCACCAGTTGAAGGCATGGCTGTTCGGCGGCGGCGCGATCAAGGTCGAGCGCGCGCTGTTCGATGTCGAGGCGAGCGGCCTTGCCATCGTCGCCGATCTCTTCGGCGAGGACCGTTATTTTGCCGATAGCGATGCCTTCTGGGCACGCCAAGAGGCCGAGATCGCGGCGCGGCGCGAGGCCTATCTGGACGAGGGCTGGAGCGATGTCGTTATGATCGGACGCCGCGAATATTTTGCGTCCTATGAATATCGCAAGGCGAGCAAGCGCAAAGGCGGGCGCGTCTATATCGACGTTAGCGACACCGGCGAAGTGACCTTCCACGAAGGGCTTGTCACCGAGAAGGAAGCGAAACGGCTCGCGAAGGCGGACGAGGCCGGCAATGGCAGCGCCGATGCGTTGAAGCCGGTGCGGCCCGAACTGACCTCGCGGCTCCAGACCTATGTCGATCTGCACCGTCATGCCGCCGTGCGGGCGACCTTGACCGGCGAGGCCGAGATCGCGCTGCGGTTGCTCGTCGCCCATGCCATCGCGGGGTCGCCGCTCTGGAATGTCCGCGTCGAGGCGCAGAGCGCCAAGGACGAGGATGTTCGCGAGAGCGTCGAGACGTGCCGCGCCGAGGTCGTGTTCGACGAGAAGCGCCGCGCCGTGCTCGAACTGCTCGGCTTCGACGCCGAGGAGCCGAACGTCACCGGCGGCAATCCGATGCGGCCCGCGAAGCTGTTCCAGCGCCTTGTCGAACTGCCCGATCGCGCGGTCATGGACGTCATCGCGGTGATCGCGGGCGAAACCCTGTTCGCCGGGAGCGCCATGGTCGAGGCAGTGGGTCTCCAGATCGGGGTCGAGATGGACAAATGGTGGGAAGCCGACGATGCGCTGTTCGAGGGACTTCGTGACAAGGAGGTCTTGACTGCCATCGTTGCCGAGGTCGGCGGCGCTGCTGTCGCGAACGCCAATGCCAAGGAGAAGGGCAGCGTCCAGAAGGCGATCATTCGCGACCATCTCGACGGCACGAACGGGCGTGCGAAGGTGGAGAAATGGGTGCCGCGCTGGATGATGTTTCCGCCCGCCGCATACACCGAACGCGGTGGGGTGGGGACCGTGTCGGCGCATCGCAAGCTTGCCGCTGCCGACCCGCTTCCCGGCGTCGATGATGCCAGTGGGTTCGGTGAGGAAGAAGCCGAGGTCGGTGCCGAATTCGAGGCAGGCGAAGTCGAGGCCGGGGAGGATGTCGAGGCCGCCGAAAGCGAAGCCGCCACAACGACCGACGCCGAGCGCGAGGCGGCTTGATGAAGAGGGCGGCGGTGCGAGCCGCCGCCCTACCTGTGCGGCGCGGATCGGTGTCGCCGCTTTTGTTCCGATAAGCGATGCTTATGCTGGTCTCGAAAATCGCCGCGCCGCGCGCCCCTGAGGGACGCGCGGCGCGATGCCCTATCGTCAAGAATATTGATGGAAGGCGCCAAGAACAGTTGATAGGGCGCCTCTCGAAAAGGAGATTTGCGATGGCCGACGAAGCGCAGGATATGCTGCTCACTCTTACCGCCGATATTGTCGCGGCGCATGTATCGAACAACAGCGTCGGCATGTCCGACCTTCCCGACCTGATTTCGCGCGTCCATGGCGCGCTGTCGGGACTTGGGTCGCCGGTAGAAGCACCGGTCGAGAAGCAAGCGCCCGCTGTCTCGATCCGCGCGTCGGTGAAGCCCGACTACATCGTCTGTCTCGAAGACGGCAAAAAGCTCAAAATGCTGCGCCGTTACCTGATGACCAACTTCGGCATGACCCCCGACGACTATCGCGCCAAATGGGGCCTGCCCAAAGATTACCCGATGGTCGCGCCCGCCTACGCCGAGAAGCGCCGCACCCTCGCCAAGGAAATCGGCCTCGGCACGAAAGGGCGCGGCGGCGGCCGCAAGCCCTCCGCCAAACCCGCCGCCGCAGCGAAGGCCGCGCCCGCGCGACGCGGACGCCCCAGGGCGAGCGCCTGATTGCCAAGCCGTCCGCGCCTGATCGGGGCGGCCGGATCGATCGAGATTAACGGGGCAGGCGCTTTCGCTGCCTGCCACGATAGGCTATAGAATATTTGCGCCGTGGTGGTTGGTGGAGGCGCGTCCTATCCTTGTTGAACGGACGCCCGCCATGCTGCTTCTGCTGCCCTTCGCCCTTTTCGGGCTTGCTGCGCTTTTCCCTCTCCTCCTCGCGCTGTCCTCGCGGGCGCTGTCGATCGGCGGCGCCGTCTGCACCGCTTTCGCGGTCCAGACGGCGACCGGCTCTTATAGAGCGGCGGCACTCGCCGCGGCCGCGGCCTTCTTGGCTCTCGAATATGCCGTCGGCGCCGGCCGCATCCGCCTCGCGGGGTCTCGCGCCGCCGCAGTTCTGGACGCAATTGTCTGTGTGCCAGCCGCGCTCGCCGGCTGGTCGGTCGGCGCGCTCGCGGCGGCGTGGCTCGGGATCGCGGCATTCTGGCCCGGCCTTGGCGCGGCACTCGTCGCGTGCCTGATCGCGCGGCGCCGGGTATCGGCGCGGCCGATCTACGTGAGGTTTGACGGGCGCGGCGTGACCGCGGGGATGTAGGGTCGGGGCGCCGACCGCATGGCCCAACAATGCACCGCCCACGATGACCGATTGCACGACAGTCAGGTCGCCGATCTTCTCGAAGTTATAGGGGGTCGCCACTTGCCTCCGGCATGAGCGAGACCCTGAACCCGCATGGCCTCTCGAAATGGCTTGATGACCGAAACCGGCTGCGCCTCTGCCGCTCGGGGCCGCAACGACACGTCCGCACTTTTTTCCCCTGCGGGCCGCGCCCGCATTCCTCGCGAGACAAAAAAGCCCGGCCCTGCCGTCCTCCAGCAAGCTTCCGGGCCTTCGGCTGCGACCGCGGCAGTCCCGGTCATGCCCCAAGCCATCGAGGCCATGATGGTCATGGTCCCGACACAAGGAAAGGCAAGTAACATGGCAACCATCGGCACCTTCAAGAAGACCGCCACCGGCGAATATGTCGGCGACATCGTCACCCTCAGCGTCCAGGCCAAAGGGGTCCGCATCGTCCCCGACGAAAATCCCCCCAGCGAAAACGCCCCGTCGCACCGCATCCTCGTCGGCCGCGCCGAGATCGGCGCCGCCTGGAGCAAGCAGTCGAACGAGGGCCGCGCCTATCTCGGGCTCAAGATCGACGATCCCTCGTTCACCGCCCCGATCTACGCCAATCTTTTCGACGACGAGGACGGCAAGACCTACAGCCTGATCTGGTCACGTCCGACCCGCGGCAATCGCGACTGATCCCGCACAGGCTCGATCCCGCCCGGCGGCGCCGGGCGGGATTTTCTTTTGTTCACAAGGCCATCGCGGCGGGGACACGTATCGCGCTTATCGCGCGATAAGCTCTGCCCGTTTTGACCGGGCGGCTTCGCGCCCGTTAGACGCCCTACCCAGATGTCGTGGGAGAGGTCTATTGCCCGGCTACCAGCATTTTCATTTGCCACCGCCCTATCGCATCCTCGCTTCGCTTGGGCCGCGCGCCCTTGCCTGGGAGTGGGTGCGGCGCAATCCCGACTTTCAGTCCTCGTGGGCGGGCGCGCCGTCCGCCGTCCGGCGCGTCGACGCCGCGCTGCTCGCTTCGCTCGCGCGGTCGCGGCGCCCGCGCATCGACATCGGGCTTCACCCGCTGGCAAAGAGGTGGGCCCCCTGGGGCCTCACCTTTCGCGGTGCCGCCCGACACGCCCGCCATGCTCGCGCCGCCGATCGGCTGGGCGCCCGCTGCCGACCGCACGCAGATCACGATCGTGCGCCCCGTGCCATGGGCGCGCGCGATCGATGACATCGGCTTCCGGCCCGAGCGCTGGGGCGAGCGGGTCTTCCGGATAAGGGCCTTGGGGGGAGATCAATGGCTTGTTCGCCGCACCGGCGCACCCGAGCTGGCGCTCTGGGTGCCGCACGGCCTCGCGCCGCCGCGCGGCGGCGCATTCGG
>JACDQN010000386.1 GCA_015657575.1 Sphingopyxis sp. | reverse complement strand
CGTTCGCCTTGCTCATCGTCGCGACATAGCGGTCGGGCTCGGCAAGGCTCAGCGCCTCGGCGAAGCGCTTCGAAAAATCCTTATGTTGGTCCCAGCTGTGCTCCGGGTCGAGCGGGACGACGACGTGTACGCCCTTGGCGCCGGAGAGCATCGCGAAGCTGATCAGCCCGATGTCGGCAAGCTGGCGGCGGATATCGAGCGCGGCCTTTTTGACGTCAGCGAAGGCGAGCCCTTCGTCGGGGTCGAGGTCGAAGACCATGCGGTCGGGCTTTTCGAGTGCATCGACATGGCTGCCCCAGCCGTGGAATTCGATCGTGCCCATCTGGACGCAGGCGAGCAGGCCGTCGGCGTCCTCGACATAAAGATAATCCTCGTGCCCCCCGTCCTTTTCGCGGATCGCGACATGGTGGACGTGATCGCCGAACGAGCCGCTGTCGTGTTTCTGAAAGAAGCATTTCTTCGCGCGCCCTTGCGGGCAGCGGACGAGGCTGATCGGGCGGCGCGCGGTGTGGGGAAGCATGACGGGAGCGATGGCGGCATAATAGTCGGCGAGGTCGCCTTTGGTCGCCTTTGCTTCGGGAAAGATGATGCGGTCGCGGCTGCTGATCGTCACGTCGGATTCGGGTGCGGGGGCGGGTTGCTGCTTTTCGGGGGTCACGTCGGCTGCCTCCTTGTCGCTGCGCAGTCCAACAAAGCTTGCGTGACGGACCGATCCGCTCGCGGTGAATTCGGCGAAGGCGATTTCGGCAACGAGCTCGGGCCTCAGCCAATGCACCTTGCGCGCCGATGCGGCGTCGACTTCGAGCGGTGCGGTCTTGCGTTCAAGTTTCGCAAATTTCTTCGCGAGGTCGGCCATCGTATCGGTGTCGAAGCCGGTGCCGACATTGCCCTTGTAGACGAGCCTGTCCTCGTCGCGCTGCGCGAGCAGCAAGGAAGCAAAGGGCCGCGCCGGGGTGGACGAGGGGTTCCAGCCGACGATCACGAACTCCTGCCGCCGGGTGCATTTGACCTTCACCCAATTCTTGGTGCGGCGGCCCACGTAAGGCGCATCGGCGCGCTTCGCTATGATGCCTTCCTGCCCGGCGCCGCACATCGCGGTATAGAGCGTCTCGCCCGCGCCGATGACATGGTCGGCGACCGCGATGGGTGGGCTGGCGTGCCGGAGCAGCGCTTCGAGCCGCTCCTTGCGTTCGAGATTGCCGCGTTTGACGAGGCTCTTGCCGTCCTGCTCGAGCAGGTCGAAGGCGAAGAGGTGGAGCGCGGTCGCGTCGTCCTGCGCGTCATGGCCGCGTTTGAGGACGGCTTGCAGGGTGGAGAAGTCGGGATTGCCGTCCTTGCCATAGGCGACGATCTCCCCGTCGATCAGGCAGGGCGGGAGATCCAGCGCGGCGATGTGCCGCACCAGCGGCGCGAATTTGTCGGTCCAGTCGAGGCCGCCCCGGGTGTAGACACGGACGTCGCCGCCCGCGGCGGCGATCTGGGCACGGTAGCCGTCATATTTGATCTCGTGGAACCAGCCGTTGCCCGAGGGAACCGCATCGACGAGCGTCGCGAGCTGGAGCGGGCGGAATTTAGGCGCTTTGCGCTTGGTCGCCGGTTTTGCCACCTTTTGGTTGTGCGCGGCGGCATCGGCCATCTTCTTCGAGAAGGCTTGCCCCTTGGCGCCCTTGAGCGATTGTTCGCCGCCCTCGTCGCCCGCGATTTCGGCCATGGTGCGGCCGGTGAGGACGCTCGTCAGCTGGCGGCCGACGAGGTCGTCGGTGCCCCCTGCATAAGCATCGTCCACTTTCCTGAGCAGCCAGTTTTCGCGCTTCTCGCCCGGGCGCGGCTTCATGCGGACAAGCAGCCATTCGCCTTTCATCCGCTCGCCGTCGAGCGTGAAGTGGAGATGGCCGTCGTCCAAATCTTTCGCGCTCTTGCCCGCGATCGGCGCCCAGCGGCCGCGGTCCCACAGCATCACGCTGCCGCCGCCATATTCGCCCTTGGGGATGACGCCTTCGAACTCGGCGTAGCTCATCGGATGGTCTTCGGTGCGCACCGCGAGGCGCTTGTCGGCGGGGTCGGCGCTCGGGCCCTTGGTGACCGCCCAGCTTTTGAGGACGCCGTCGATTTCGAGGCGGAAGTCGTAGTGGAGACGCGTCGCGTCGTGCTTCTGGACGATGAAGCGGTTGCCGGCTCCCTTTTCGATCTTGCCCGCGGGTTCGGGCGTAAGCTTGAAGTCGCGCTTGGCGTTATATTGGGCGAGGGGATCGGCGCGGGGCATTATATCTCAACCCCCCCGCCTTCACAGGGGCACGGGAAAGGTGCGAAAACAAACCGCATGCGCGTCAGGCTCGTTTGCGTTCGGCCGCCTTTTTGACGGGGGCTTTCTTTGTCGATGCCGCTTTCGCAGGCGGTTTTTTCTTGCCGTCCACCGATGCTTTCAGCGCGGCCATCAGGTCGATGACGTTCGACCCCGATTGGACCGGACCTGGCTCCTCGACGTCTTCGATGACGCGCTTGCCCTTGGCCTTCGCTTTCTTGGCGATGACGCGCTTCAGCGCGTCGACATAATGGTTGTGATAGTCGCTCGCGTCGAACTTGCCGCTTTTCTTGCCGATCAATGTTTCGGCCAGGTCGAGCAGGTCGGCGTCGGGCTTCGCATTGCCGACGTCGCGGAAATAATTGGCCGCCTTGTTCACCTCGTCGGCATAGCGCAGCACTTCGAGCACGAGCCCCCTGCCGCACGGGCGCAGGCCGACAAGCTGTTCCTGCCCGCGCACCGAAAGCTGGCCGAGCCCGACCTTCTTCGTGCGCTTCAGCGCTTCGCGCAGGACGATATAGGCCTCTTCGGCGAGTTCGTCGGCGGGGACGACATAATAGGGTTTGGCATAATAGAGGATGTCGATGTCGCTCGCGTCGACGAACTGGAGCAACTCCAGCGTGCGTTTGCTCTCGAGCTTGACCGCCTCGATCTCTTCCTCGTCGAGCAGCACATAATTGCCCTTCGACGTTTCGTAGCCCTTGACGATATCGTCGGCGTCAATCGCGCCGATGCCGGGCACGATCTTTTCATATTTGACCGGCTTGCCGCTGGGCTCGTGGATCTGGCGAAAGCTGATCGCCGCGCCCGATTTGGTCGCGGGATAGATTTCGACGGGGATCGACACCAGCGCGAGCCGGATCTGTCCCTTCCAATAGGCGCGTGCGGCCATCGGCGTTCCTTTCGCTGTTCCGCATTCGGAGTCGGAGTCCAAATGATCGGGATGGCGAGCGGTTCCGTGGGGCCGGCGATCAAATCCTCCCCACCGCGCCGGGGCAGTGAGGAGGGCTGGATCAGAAGTCGATCGAGGCCGACGCCTTGAAGGTGCGCGGCGCACCCTGCAGCAGGTCGGGGCTGAAGATTTCGAATGCCGAAGCCCAGTAGCGCTTGTTGGCGACATTATCGACGCCGAAGCGCAGGGTGAGCGGCTTGTCGGCGATCGCCGCGACATAGCGGGCGCCGAGATCGAAGCGCGTCCAGCTCGGCAATTCAAGCTTGTTCGCCTGGTTCGCCGCCTGCTCGCCCGTATGGACGACCCGGCCGGTGAGGGTCAGGCCGGGGGCGAAGGGGAGGTCCCATTCGACATTCGCATTGACCAAATATTCGGGCACGCCCGGGGCGTCGTTGCCCTGGTTCACGCCGCCGAGCGTCCGGCGAAGCTTGGCGTCGATGATCGAGCCGCCCGCGATCAGGCGCAGACCGTCGGTGAGTTCGCCATCGAAGCTGAGCTCGATACCCTTGTTCCGCTGTTCGCCGGTGAGGCCATAGATCAGCTGGCCGGGAACCGCCGGGTTCGCGACGACGCCGGGACGCGGGCGATCGATCTGAAACGCCGCGAGCGAGGCGTTGAAGCGGCCGAAGCTGTATTTGGCGCCGAGTTCATATTGCTTGGTCTTGGCGGGAGCGAAGACTTCGCCTGCGTTGGTGACCGGCGATGCGCCGACGGTCGCGGGGGCAGGATCGGGCCGCTCGAATCCTTCCATACGGTTGGCATAGAAGGCGAGGCGTCGACGGGCTTGACGACGAGGCCGAACACCGGGGTGATCGCATCCTCGTCATAGGTGCCGGTCAGCGCGCCGCCGAAATAGCTGTAGCTTTTCTGGCGGATCGCCTGCACGCGCAGGCCGACGGTCAGCAGGATGCGGTCGTTCCAGAAACCGATCGTGTCCGACGCGAAAGCGCTGAGCAGGCGCGTCCGGCTGACCGGGAACGGATCGTCGAGGTTGCCGCCGACGAGCGCCGAGGCCGGGATCGGCACTTCGGGCGCGTTGTAGAGGTTGGTCGCAAAACCCGCGAAGCCGGGACCATAGAGAAATTCATAGGCGTTGCGGTTGACCTGCCAGTTCATCGAGCCGCCGAAGTTGATTTCGTGCGTGATCGCGCTGCCGAGCTTGACGCGGATGCCCGCCTGCGCGGCTTCATTATTGTCGGTGCGCGGAACGTACAGCGCGTTGCCGTTCGCCGCGCCCGTCGCGGCGTCGAGCACGGTGATGCCGCCGTAAATGCCGTCCTCCATGCCGTCGCGCGCGCCGAAGCTAGCGTAGATCATCGCATTGTCGGCCACGTCATATTCGGCCTTCAGCACGCCGAAGACGTCGCGCATCTTCGTATAGGTCCAGGGCTGTGCATAATTGGCGTCGGCGTCGGGCACGTCCGGGATGGCTGTAACTCCAGCGGCGAGCGCGACCTTGTGGCGCAGCCCGCGCACCTTGACGCGCTGATAGGCAAGGTCGAGCGACAGGCGGAGCGGGCCGCCATCATAGTCGATCGCGCCGCCGGCGGTATAGGCGCTGCGGAATTCGCCGTCGATCGCGACGTCGCCCGACCGCGCGACGCCGTTGACGCGCACGCCCCATCGATCGTCCGCGCCGAAGCGGCGCGCGATGTCGAAGCTGCCGCCGATATGTTCGTCGGACGTGTAGTTGACGGTGGCACGGGTCAGGTCGCGCTTGGCGCGCTTGGGCACCAGGTTGACGCTGCCGCCAAGACCGGAGCCGCCGGGCGCGGCGCCGTTGATGAAGGCGCTCGATCCGTTGATCACCTGTACCGAATCATAGAGCTCGGGCGCGATCAGCTGGCGCGGCGCGATGCCGTACAGCCCGTCGAGCCCGACATCGTCGCCGGCCAGTGCGAAGCCGCGGATCACGAACAGTTCGGCGGCGTTGCCGAAGGCGAAGCCGGTGCGCACCGACGGATCATTTTCGAGCAGCTGGCCGAGCGTCTGCGGCTGCTGGTTGAGGATCAGCGCTTCATTATAGCTTTTGATCGTGAAGGGCAGGTCCTCGGCCGGCTTGTCGCCGAACACGCCGCCGTTGCCGCCGCGCGTCACTTCGGTCGCGTTGTTGCGCTGCGCGGTGACGACGATGTCGTCGGCGCCACCGTCTTCCTGCGCCATGGCAGGCATAGCGGCGGCGAGCATCGCGGCACTGGCCGACAGGCCGAGCGCGATGCGGTGGTTGAACTTGGTCACGATCATTCCCCTTCAGGCGCGGCGTAAACCTGCGCGAAACATGTCAGGTGCGGCGGGCGCGCATCGCCCACCCCACCGCCAGAACCGGTATCGCAAGCGCCGCCCACGCCGCCGCATCGCGCAGGCCGTCGCCGGTGAGCGCGACGACGAGCCCGGCGATGCTGGCGATCGCGAGCAGCAGCGGGATCGCGAAGATCGCGCGGAGGTCTTGTTTGCTCTTGCTCATTCGGCGGGCATCACTTCGCCGCCGCTCTCGACCTCGCGCACCAGCGCCTCGGTGCCCGAGCGACGCTTGCCGAGCCAGAGATAGAGACCAGAGCCGAGCACGATCATCGTGAAGACAGTCAGGATCGCCCAGAGAATCTTGAGCGGCAGCCCACCATAATCGCCGAAGTGGAGCGGCTGCGACAGCGCGAGCGCCTTCGCGTACCAAGGCATCGGGCGCGCGTCGGTGAATTCGCCGGTCTCGGCATCGATCAGCGCGGGGGTGAGCAGCCGCTCGGTGAGCGGCGTGTCGCCCTGGAAAAAGACGGCATAATGGTGCTTGCTGCTGAACGCGCCCCCGGGGAAGCCGATGAATTGCGGGTTGTTGCCCGGGATTTCCTTGCGTGCCGCCGCCATCGCCTTGTCGATCGAACCGTAACGTTCGGGCGGTACCGCGCCCTTGCCGGCATAGGACCTAGTCATCTCGGCCAGCTCGGTAAGCTGCCAATATTGGATGATCGGGGTGGCGAGCGCGTTGATCACCCCGGTCAGGCCGACGACGGTCATCCAGGCGAGCGCGACGATGCCGAGGAGGTTGTGATAGTCGAGCCACTTGAGGCGCGTGCTGCGCGAGGTGCGGAGCGTTCCGAAATCGAGCTTGTTCATGAAGGGGGCGTAGAGCACGACGCCCGAGATGATCGCGATGACGAAGAAAAGCCCCATCAGCCCGAGGAAGAGCATGCCGGGCAATCCGAGAAACATGTCGGTGTGCAGCTGAAGCAGGAAGTGCATGACGCCATCCTCGTCGACCGCGCCCGTCGCCTGCCCCGTCGAACGGTCGAAGAGCTGGATTGTCATATCCTCGGCGGGCGAATCGGGGCGCGGAGCGGTGGTGATCGTCATCGACGGCTGGTCGTTGTCGAACGCCATGAAGACGGGCACCTCGCCCGGGCGCGCCGCGAGCGCCTTTGCCAGCATCTCGTCGAGCGGCCGGAGACCCGGCGCCTCACCCGACGATCCGACGCCGGGCATGCCATATTGGGGCGCCTCCTCGGTCAGCTCGTCGATCTCATGATGAAAGATCAGCGGCAGCCCGGTGACGCATAGCATCAGCAGGAAAGCAGTGCAGACGATGCTCGTCCACTTGTGAACCAGAAACCATGACCGGATGGTCGATCGTTGCATGAGAAAGCTACTGCTATTGCGAAGAGTAATCAATAACTCCCCCTATGTCGGGCAAGCGGCTTTGACAACCGCTTTAACGGCGCCGACCTGTCGTCGGCGAGCTGGCACGGGAAATCGGCCAGGGGCCGCCCGGGAATGCGCCGGCGGAATTTAAAAGCGCCCGCAACCGGCCGTTCTATGGAGCAGCGGCGGGGGCGTCGCGCCGGGGAACGCGAATGCATCTAGCCAATGAAATGCAGCGGCTGCGCGCCGAACATGCCGCGCTGACGACGCTGTCGGCGTTTCTGACGGCGATGGTCGAAGCGCCTGAGCCGCCGCGTCCGACCGAGCTCGCCGCCGTGCGCGGGATGCTCCGCGACACGCTGGTGCGTCACCTGAAATGCGAAGACTGGATTCTCTATCCGCGATTGATGCGGTCGGGCGATGTTTCCGCCGCCATGCTCGCGCGCAGCTTCGAGCTGGAGATGGGCGGCATCGCGAGCGACTTTGCCGCCTATGACTTGCGGTGGACCATCGAGCTGGCCGTCGCCGACTGGGGCGCGTACTGTACCGAGACCGCCGCGATTCTGGCTGCGCTCGCGAGCCGGATCGCGCGCGAGGACCGCGAGCTTTATCCGCTCGTCGATGCGCTCGACGCTGCGTGTCTGCCCCCGCCGCCGCGAACCGCGATCAGGGGCGCAGCGACAATTTCCAGCTGAGCGCGACGCGCCAATCCTGCCCGAAGCCGGGCACGGGCTGTTTCCATGCGTCGGCGAGTTCGACCCCGATGCTAGCATTTTCGGCATAGGCGAGCCGCACCCCGCCGCCCCAGCTGCCGAGCCGGAAATCGGTGCGCGCGATCGTGGGGCGCGCGAGCAGGGTGACGTCGGCATAGTCCGCGAAGCCGTAAAGCTCGGTCTTTGCAAGCTTGCCCGTGCGCAGCGGGCGCAGCGCGAGTTCGCCGAACGCCGCAACGCCGCGGTCGCCGTTGACGAGCCCGTCGTCGAAGGCGCGGCCGAAGGTCGCACCGCCGACGCTGAAGCGCTGGGCCGCGGGCAGCCGGTCGCGCGTCCAGCGCCCGGTCGCGGCGAGGCGGAGGATCAGCGCCTTGCCGATCGCTTGGTTCGCCTCTACTCCTGCGTCGGCGTAGAGAAAGCCAAGTTC
Organism: Sphingopyxis sp.; assembly: GCA_015657575.1. GTDB lineage: Bacteria > Pseudomonadota > Alphaproteobacteria > Sphingomonadales > Sphingomonadaceae > Sphingopyxis. The sequence continues at coordinate 4,910 of JACDQN010000386.1, read as the reverse complement.
GCCGACGCCGGGATCCACGCGCGCGCGCCGATGTCGAGCCCCTTGGCGAGCGCGAGCCGCAGCCCGAGCACGGTGCGTTCCTCGGTGAGGCGTGCGGCGAGCGCCGCGCTGGCCGTCCAGGTCTTTTCGGCGGCAAGCGTCGAGCCGAACAGCGCGTTGCGCGAATCAAGATAGTCGAGCCGTGTCGAGAGAAGGAGGTTGCGCCGCGTCGCGCGCACCAGCGGGTGGGTGACGCCGAGGGCGGCGCTCCATGCCTCGCCGTCGATCGCGATCCCGCGCGGGCGCGTGCGCAGCGCGGCGGCCGAGATTTCGGCGCGCGTGCCGCCCGCGCCGAGCGGGGTCGCATGGCTCGCCGAAACATAGAGCAGCGACTTGAAGTTGATTGCAGCGGCGCCGTTCAGCCGCGTTTCGTCACCGCTGCGCAGCAGGCTGGTTCCGCGCGCATTCGCCTCGACGATGCCGTCATTGACGAACTGGCTCGTCCGCGTCGTGAATCCGAGGCCGAGCGTCGGTTTCTTCGCGTCGATCGCTAGGTCGAGCGCGACCGCGCCGGGCGCGCCGCTCAGGGCCAGCGTCGGGGTCACCGTGACGCCCGGCACGTCGCCGATGTTGCCGAGCGTCCGTTCGAATGCAGCGCGCGGGAGCGGCTGGCGGCCGGGCAGTGTCGACGCCATGCGGCGGATCAGCGGCACGGGGCCGCTTTCGCTTTCGCCGCTGATCGTCACCGCCCCGATATAGCCCTCGGCCGACGCGACCTCGACGATTCCGTCGGACATATCCTGTTCGGGAATGACGAGCGTGAACAGCGCGACGCTCGACCGGCTGTAGGCGCGGGTCATCGCGGCGGCGAGCTTGGTGAGATTGTCGGCCGATGCCGGCTTTCCGACGAAACGCTGCGCCGCGCGCGCGACATTGGCGGGAACGCCTGCGCCGAGGAAGCGAACTTCGCGGATGGTGACGTCGGGCCGGGCGCCGAGTTCGACCTTGCCGAGCGCCAGTTTCGGCGCCTCGGGATCGGGCAGCGGGTCGCGGTTGTCGTTGGTGGGAGCGAGCGGCGACCGTCCGTCATGCGGGTTGGCGGCCGGCTGCGCTGCCCATGCCGCGACGGGGAGGAGCCAGGCTCCCGCCGCCGCGACAAGGACGAAGCGCAGACTGCGGAACGGCGTGCTCAGTTGCCGCCCTTCGGCTTCAGCCCGCCGAGCGCGCCGCCGACGGTTCCGGTGACGCCCGAGACGAGGCCGGTGACGGCATTGCCCGTCCCGCCGTTACCGGGCGCGCCGCCGGTGGCGCCGCCCGTGACCTGCGCCAGCGTGTTCGTGACCGTGCCGACGGTTTGGCCGACGATCGCCGCCGGCCGCCGGGTGTCGCGGTGCCGGGAAGCGAGGTCACCCCGCCGAGCAGATTGCCGCCGGTTCCGGGCTGGAGCGCGACGAGCTGGCCTCCGGAGCCGACGCCGACGGTAAGCAGCGAACCATTTTGCTGGCCGGGCGACAGGATGCTGGCACCGATCAGCGGCGAGGCGCCCGGGGCGCCGATCGCGGTGGCGTTGCCGATCGTCGCGGTGATCAGCTGCCCCGGTGCGGCGGCGAGGCCGTCGACCAGATATTGCTGGCCATTGCCCGTCTGAACGAGCGCGGCGCCGGTGCTCTGGACCACGCCGACGACGGTGCCGACCAGATTGGTCCCGCCGGGGAGCTTGCCGTCGACGGCATTGGCGAGCAGCAGCCCCTTGTCGGCGACGACATTGACGAGGCCGCCGGTCTTGACGAGCACGCCGCCGATCACCGGATTGGTGGCAGCGGGATCGCCCGTGTTGGCCAGCAGGCCGGTGCCCGCGATGCCGCCCGGGCCGACGAGCCCGCCGACCGCGAGCGCACCGGCATCGCCAAGACCGAGGCCGCTACCGGCAGGGCCGGCCGGTCCAGCAGGACCTGCGGGGCCTGTCGCGCCGGTCGGGCCAGCCGGCCCGGCGGGGCCCGCGACACCGGTCGCGCCGTTCGATCCGACACTGCCGACGCGATAGCTTCCCGAAGACTCGCATGCCGCAAGGGCAAGGCAAGCCGGAATCAACAACAGATGGGATGGGTGTAAACGATGGTTTGACGAACGCATGGATTCTCTCCTGGACGTTGCCTGGTCCCTGTGACGAGAATGCATATTGAAAAGAATAGTTGCGTTATTTCAAAAGGTTAATATTTGTTAACATTAACATGGTGCCATAATGTAGATTATAATTTAAATAGTTGATCAATAAGGATCCAACTGATTCAATCACTTGTTTCATCGGCGCGCGCGGCGAGATCATTTAATTTCGACGCCAATTTCAACCAAAGTGGATGTAAATTGCACATGCCGGTTGGGCTGCGTTGCCGCTGAAGCTTCTTCAACCTGTCATCGCCGCGTCATGCCTTCGCCGCAGCGCAGCAATATCCCGCTCCTAAAGCCCCCGCGCACCCCGCGTCATTTCGGCGACGGGAAAAGGGGATTTCACCAATGACCACTGTGTTCAGGAACCGCTTGCGGGCCGGGGCCGCCTTGATCAGCTTGCTCGCTGCGACGCCGGCCTTTGCCGAGGAAGCGGGAGCCGAAACGGAAGCCGGCGCCGACGTCGAGGAAATCGTCGTGCTCGGCCGCGGCGAAGCGCGCCAGGTGCAGGAACTGGGTGCCGCCGACATCGCGCTCGAAGTCTCGGGGATCAGCCCGCTGAAGGCCATCGACAAGCTCCCCGGCGTCAATTTCCAGGCTGCCGATCCGTTCGGCGCCTATGAATGGTCGTCGCGCATCTCGATCCGCGGGTTCAGCCAGAACCAGCTCGGCTTCACGCTCGACGGCATTCCCTTGGGCGACATGAGCTATGGCAACCACAACGGCCTGCACATCAGCCGCGCGATCATCAGTGAGAATGTCGGCCGCGTCGAAGTCGCGCAGGGCGCGGGCGCGCTTGCCGCTGCCTCGTCGAGCAACCTCGGCGGCACGATCGAATTTTTCTCGCGCGCGCCGGCGCAGGAGTTCGGCGTCGAGGCTTCGGGGACCTATGGCAGCGACGACAACAAGCGCGTCTTCGCCCGCATCGACAGCGGCGAGCTGTTCGCCGGCGGTACGCGCCTGTCGCTGAGCTATGCCTGGCAGGACGCCGACAAGTGGAAGGGCGACGGCGTCCAGCGCCAGCATCAGGTCAATGCGCGCATCGTCCAGCCCGCAGGCGACGGCGAGTTCTTCGGTTTCGTCAATTATTCGGACCGCCGCGAGAACGACTATCAGGATCTCAGCGCCGAGATGATCGGCCGCCTGGGTTATGGCTGGGACAATTATGCGAAGGACTGGGACCTCGCGGTTCGCGTCGCGCAAATCTACCAGAACCAGGTCGCGCGCGCGGCGTACAACACCGGGGTCGCGAACGGCAGCCTGCCGCTCGGCACGCCCTTCGTCGCGCCCTATGCGGGCGTTGGCGAAACGTTTCCCGCGCCGATCGCAACCGTCGACGACGCCTATTACGACGCCGCGGGCCTGCGCAAGGACTGGCTCGCGGGCGTCGGCGTCGATGTGCCGTTCAACGACGTCTGGCACTTCAAGGCGACCGGCTATTATCACGGCAACAAGGGCCGTGGCCTGTGGTTCACCCCCTATGTGACCACGCCCGGCGGCGCGCCGATCACGATCCGCACCACCGAATATGAAATCGAACGCTATGGCATCGTCGCGTCGAGCAGCTTCACCATGGGCGCCAACACGCTGGAGCTCGGCCTGTGGTACGAAGATAACGCCTTCAATCAGGCGCGGCGTTTCTATGGTCTCGCCAATACGGCGGGCGCGCCGAGCCGCGGCAGCCTCGATTTTCCGAAAGATCCGCTCGCGACGCAGTGGGAGTTCGATTTCAACACCCAGACGCTGCAATATCATGTGCAGGACACGCTCGACCTCGGCGCCCTGCAGATCAACGCGGGCTGGAAGGGGCTGCGCGTCACCAACGATGCGACGCCTATCGTCCGCGGCGGGCTCGCGGCCGGCCGCACCGAGGCGAAGGACTGGTTCCTGCCGCAGGGGGGCCTGCTCTATCGCCTGAACGACGATCATGAGCTGTTCGCAAGCTACACCGAAAATCTGCGCGCGTTCGAAAGCTCGGCGACCGGCGGCCCCTTCGCGACGACGCAGGCGGGTTTCGACGCGCTCGACCTCAAGCCCGAGACCTCGACCACCTACGAACTCGGTTTCCGCACCAAATCGTCGCGCTTTCAGGGCGTGATCGCGGGCTATTATGTCGACTTCAAGGACCGCATCATCGCCTTTGCCAACGGGTCGGGCATTCAGGGCAATCCGGCGATCCTGCAGAATGTCGGCGACGTGCGCTCGTGGGGCGTCGAGGCGGCGGGGACGTTCCGCGTCACACCCGACCTCTCGCTCTTCGCCTCCTACGCCTATAACGACTCCGAATATCGGGACGATGTCGTCAACGCTGCGGGCGCGGTCGTGGTGCCGACGGCGGGCAAGACCGTGGTCAACTCGCCCAAACATCTCGCCAAGGGCGAGGTCACGTGGGACAATGGTACGCTCTTCGCGCGGTTGGGCGCCAATTATACGTCGAAGCGCCATTATTCCTACGTCAACGACGCCGAGGTCGGCGGGGTCGTCATCGTCGATGCCAGCATCGGTTACCGGTTCACCGACCGCATTTCGATCCAGGCGAATGCGACGAACCTGTTCGACAAGGAATATGTGTCGACGATCGGTACCAACGGCTTCGCGAACAGCGGCGATGCCCAGACCCTGCTCGCCGGGGCGCCGCAGCAATTCTTCGTGACGCTGAAGGCCGGGTTCTAAGGTTGGTCTCGCGGTACCGGCCCGCTCCCCCACCGCCCCCCCCCCCCCCACGATAGTAACCTATGGGAGGCCGGGTGGGGGAGCGGGCCGGT
>JACDQN010000385.1 GCA_015657575.1 Sphingopyxis sp. | reverse complement strand
CCCATGTCGAGCATCCGGTCCGCCTCGTCGATCACGAGCAGGTTGCAGCCGGTGAGCAGGATCTTACCGCGCTCGAACAGGTCCATCAGGCGGCCCGGGGTCGCGATCAGCACGTCGACACCCTTTTCGAGCGCTTTCACCTGATCGCCCATCTGCACGCCGCCGATCAGCAGCGCCATCGAAAGCTTGTGATATTTGCCGTATTTCTCGAAATTTTCCGCGACCTGCGCCGCCAGTTCGCGCGTCGGCTCGAGGATCAGCGAGCGTGGCATCAGCGCGCGGGCACGGCCGTGCGCCAATATGTCGATCATCGGCAGCACGAAGGATGCGGTCTTGCCCGTACCCGTCTGCGCAATGCCGATCATGTCGCGCATCATCAGCACAGAGGGGATCGCGCCCGCCTGAATCGCGGTCGGCTCGTCGTAGCCGGACTCGGTCACGGCACGCAAAAGTTCGTCGGAAAGGCCGAGGTCGGCAAATTTCATAGGGTCAACATGTCCGGAAAATATGACAGCGCGGCGTCCCACGCCAGCCAACGCTGCGGCGCCCCTAGGGGAAACGGCGATGAAAAGTCAAGAAAAGAGCCCCGAAGGGCCGAGATTAATCGTCGTCGCGCGGCACGGCGACCATCAGACGGAATTTATCGACCTCGCACTTGGCGCCGGTACGCGCGTGGATTTCGTCGCGATCCTCGCAAAGCCGACCGTCCTTATTGTCCTTCATATAAAAGCCCGCATAGAAATCGAGCGCGCGGCAACCGCGGTTGAGCTGCGCGCGCAGGCGCTCCTTCTGGCGGGTGATCAGGTCGATGCTGTCGCGCTGTGCCGCTTGCATGCCGACGATGTTACGCATCGCGACGCATTTCGGCCCCTTCCTTTCCTTCCAGACGATCGGATCTGCTTGACGCGCTGGGCCGGGGCGGGCTCGCGGCGAAATTGCTGAGCGGGGTGCGCTGCGCGGGAACGCGGATGATCAGCTGCTGTTCGATCACCACCTGCCATTGCGGAGCGTCGGGTGGCGTCGGCGGCGTCGGCATCGCCACGGCGACGATGGGCTCGGGCGGCGTAGCGACCGGCGTGTCGGCCGCGGGCGCCGCAGCCGCGAGCAACAGGGGGACAGCCGTCAGCACGATAGGGCTTCCGCGCCTTCGCTGTCCTGACAAAAAATGCTCGTCACCCGTCGCTCCCGCGTCAATCGCGCTGGACGAAAAGATGCTATTCGTCCATCGCCCCCTCTAGCAGCCATGATTGAACACCAAATGAATTGCTGTCGACCCCGCAACCGACATTCTGCAGTTATTTTCTGCAAACGGCAGGCATGACCGCCTCGCCCCCACCCGCCGCGCTCGACGCGCTGTCCCGTCTGCTCGGGCCAAAGGGCTATACCGACGCGCCCGACAGCATGGCACCGTGGCTCACCGATTGGCGCGGCAAATATCACGGCCGGGCGGCCGCCATGCTGTCGCCCGCAACGACCGAGGAGGTCGCCGCCGCGGTACGGCTTTGCGCCGAGCATCGGATCGCCCTCGTCCCCCAGGGCGGCAACAGCGGCATGGTGGGCGGCGCAACGCCCGACGGTTCGGGAACGCAGCTGATCCTCAGCACCCGCCGGTTGAACCGCATCCGCGCGATCAACACAGAAGCGCGCATCGCGATCGCCGAAGCCGGGGTGATCCTCGAAAATTTCCACAGCGCCGCACTCGCCGAAGGGCTGCGTTTTCCGCTGACGCTGGGCGGCAAGGGCTCGGCGACGCTCGGCGGTCTGGTTTCGACCAATGCCGGCGGCACGCAGGTGCT
>JACDQN010000384.1 GCA_015657575.1 Sphingopyxis sp. | reverse complement strand
GCCGGACTGGATCCGGCATCCCGCTCCGCAACGACTAGCGGGACCCCGGATCAAGTCCGGGGTGACGAAAGCGGAGTTTGACTCGCCTATTTCCGAGGTGTATTATATAGATAATGCACCAAGGAGATTATCCATGCGTCTCGCGTTCCTCATTCCCCCGATGATGCTCCTCGCCGCCTGCGGGTCCGAAGAGAAGAAAGCCGGTGGCGGCACCGAAATCTCAATCAACGCCGACGGCGACAGCGGCGGCGTGAAGATCAACACCGGCAAGGACGGCGGCAATATCAAGATCGATGGCAGTGCCGGCACCGCAATCAACATCGACGTGCCCGATTTCGTTGACCTCGACATCGAGGGTGATTTCGACATCGACGGCGTAAAGCTCTACCCAGGCAGCAATGTGACCAAGGTCGACGTGAACGCGACCGACCGGAACGGCGCCGACAAGGCGACGGTCAAGCTCGGCTTCACGTCGCCCGCCGCGCCCAAGGTCGCCGCCGACTGGATGGCGGGCGAGTTCGGCAAGAAGGGGGTGAAGGTCACGCGCACCGGCGACACGCTCGCAGGCAAGACGCGTGATGGCGAGGATTTCACGATCCGCTTCGGCCCCGACGGCAAGGCCGCCAAGGGCGAGGTCGTGATCACGAAGAGCTGATCGCCGCCCTCGTCGTCGTCGCCATAGTCGTCACCCCGGCGAAGGCCGGGGTCTCACCCTATCGGATCACGCACCGGCGAGATCCCGGCCGTCGCCGGGACGACGAAAAGGGAAGATACTACCCGCTGTTCCGCAGCGCGGTCGCGATCGCGTTGATCGTCAGCTGGATTCCTTCGGCGATGCGTGGGTCGGTCTCGCCTGCGCGGTGGCGCTTCATCAGTTCGATCTGCAACAGGTTGAGCGGCTCGATATAGGGCAGGCGCAGCCGGATCGATGCCTCGAGCGCGGGATTCTTCTCGAGCAGCCGCGTTTGGCCGGTAATCGCGAGCAGGCCGTCATGCGCGCGGTTCCACCCGTCGCGGATGCGGGTGAAGATTTCGGCATGACCCTCGACGCCGCTCGCCAGCTCGGCGTAGCGCGCCGCGATCCCCATGTCGGACTTCGCGAGCACCATCTCCATATTGCCGAGCAGCGCCGCGAAGAAGGGCCAGCTTTCCGCCATGTCGGCGAGCAGCGCCTTGTCGCCGAAGTCCGAAAAAGCCTCGCCCGTCCCGTACCAGCCGGGCAGCATCGCGCGCGACTGCGCCCAGCTGAACACCCACGGGATCGCGCGCAGATCCTCGATCGCGCTCGACTTGGTGCGGCTCGACGGGCGCGACCCGATCTTGAGCGTCGCGATCTCGGCGATCGGCGTCATCGCGCGGAAGAAATCCTTGAAGGTCGGCGTGTCGTAGACGAGCCCGCGATAGGCCGCGAAAGCGCTGTCCGACAGCTGATCCATCGCCGCGGTAAAGCGCGCCGCATCTTTCTCGCTCAGCGCCTCGGGCTCGAGGCTTGCGAGCAGGCTCGCCGACACCATCGCCTCGAGATTCGTCGCCGCGCTCGCGGCGGTGCCGTATTTCGCCGCGATCACCTCGCCCTGTTCGGTGATGCGGATGCGCCCCTGCACCGTGCCCGCAGGCTGCGCGCGGATCGCGGCAAAGGCGCTGCCGCCGCCGCGCCCGACCGCGCCGCCGCGGCCGTGGAACAGCTGCATCGCGGTGTCGGCTTCCTCGAACACCGGGGTCAGCGCCTGCGATGCCTGATGCAATCCCCAGGTCGAGGTCAGATAACCGCCGTCCTTGTTCGAATCCGAATAGCCGATCATCACTTCCTGATGCCCGCGCTGGCCGATCTGCGGGCCGATTTCGGGCATTGCGAAATAACGCGTCATGATCGCGGGCGCGCGGTCGAGATCGGCGATCGTCTCGAACAGCGGCACGACCATCAGATTCGCTTTTCCGGCGTCGCCGCCGCTTCGCCAAAGCCCGGCTTCGCGTGCGAGGACATGGACCTCGAGCAGGTCGGACAGCTCCTGCGCCATGCTGATGATCCACTGACAGATCGCGTCATGGCCCAGCCGCGCACGCACGTCGGCGGCGGCATGGACGATCGCGAGTTCGCCCGCGGTCTCGTCGCTCCACTGATGCCACGGCGCGGCGAGCGGCCGGTCGCTTTGCAATTCCGCCGTAAGCAGCGCAACGCGCGCCTCTTCGTCGAGCGCCCGATAATCGGCGCACACGCCCGATACCGCCAGCAGTTCGGCGAGCACGCGCTCGTGGACGGCGCTGTTCTGACGCATGTCGAGCGTCGCGAGGTGGAATCCGAACACTTCCACGGCGCGGATCAGCCGCCCGAGCGCGCCGATGCCGCCGAACTGGCCCTGGCTGTTCGCCGACAGGCCATTGGCGATGGTGACGAGGTCGCGGCGGAAATCGGCGGGCGTCGCATAAGGCGCGCCGCTCAGCACCGATGGCCGAGGCGGTGCGCGCCCGACGATCTCGGCATAAGTGGCGCACAGCCGCGCATAAATGCCCGACAGCGCCCTGCGATAGGGTTCGTCGCGGCGGCTCGGCGCCGCATCGCCGCTCGCCTCGGCCAGCGCCTCGACCGCGTCGGGAACCACGGCAAGGCTTGCCGACACCGACAGTTCGGCGCCGAGACCGTGGACCGCGTCGATATAATGTCCCAGCACCGCCGCAGCGTTGCGCTCGGTCGCCATGTTCATTGTTTCGGCGGTGACGAAAGGATTGCCGTCACGGTCGCCGCCGATCCAGCTGCCGACGCGCAGGAAGCTTGCGGGCCGCTGCCCCAGCTCGGCTTCCCAGCGCGCATAAAGCTTCGGCACCACGGGCAGGAAAACGTCGCGCAGATAAGTCAGCGCATTGTCGATCTCGTCGGCGACGAACAATTTCTCGGTGCGCAGCGGGCGCGTTTGCCAGAGGAGCACGATCTGCCGCCGGATCGCATCCTCGACGACGTCACCCTCTGCCGTCTCGTCTTCGCCGCGGTCGCGCAGCAGCATCAGCTCGGCGATGCGGTTCTTGTGGTCGAGCACCGATTTGCGCCGCACTTCGGTCGGGTGCGCGGTCAGCACCGGCGCCACGAGCGACGCGCTCAGCAGCGCCGCGATCGCGTCGCCATCGATCCCGTCGCCCTTCAGCTTTTCGATCGCCGCTGCGACCGTGGCTTCGGGCTCGGCGGCCACACCCTGGCGGTCCTCGGCGAGGTTCGCGAGCATCGAAAACAGCATGAAGCCGCGAACGAAAGCGATCGTGTCGTCGAGGCTCAGCGCATCGAGCCCCGGGTCGATCGCCTCGGCGCCCGCGATGCCGCGGTGCCGATCGACGCTCGACGAGCGGATATATTCGGTCTGGCGGAACAATTTGTCGCCGCCATAGGCGCGGATGACGTCGCCGAGGATCCGCCCGAGATAGCGGATGTCGGGATTCTGGCTGATCTGGATCGGTGGGCCCATGAGCCGGCTTGCTGCACCTGCGAAGGCGCAGCGTCAAGCCGCGCATAGCTATGCTTGCGAACGATCAGTGCGCCTTGACGAGCATCAGCGTTCCCATATCGACCGCCGACCCGCTTCCGAACGTAACAGAGTTGCGCGTGTCGGTGATGAACATCAGCTTCCCGTCGGCATCGGTGATGCGCGCTGACACGGCATAGCTGTGCCGCGGATCGATGTCGGCGCGGTCGACGGTCAGGGTAAAGGCGAAGGGCACTTGCCTGCCCTCGCTAGCGAAGCGCTGGCTCGCCATATTGTTCGCGGGCGCATCGGCGAGGCTGACGTCGTCGAGCCGCACCTCGATCTGCGCGGTCGGCGGCAATGCGATGCGCTCGCGGTAGGCGATGCTGCCGATGACGGCGACGGTGCGCTCGGCAGGAATGCCGGTCGAGGCGCAAGCGGCGAGCGAAAGGGCGGAAAATCCGAAAAAGACCGAGCGAACCATTCTTCGTCTCCTTGCAGCCATGCCTACAGGCGAAAGATTACAGCGCGCCGACTAAAGACGGAAGACGGCATTCGGCCAATTGCGGACGTAGATATCCTCCCTGTGCCGCAGGCATGGGGAGGTGGCAGCGCGAAGCGCTGACGGAGGGGCCATGGCGCGGCGGTGCTGCCCCTCCACCACCGCCTGCGGCGGCGGTCCCCCTCCCCATGGCTTCGCCACAGGGAGG
>JACDQN010000383.1 GCA_015657575.1 Sphingopyxis sp. | reverse complement strand
TTCGGCCGCTTCGTCCCCGACTTCGCCGCGTCGTCAGCGCAGATGCAGTTCGACATGTATCAATCATTATACCGTCGACGAGCATACGATCCGCGCGATCGGCCTGCTCTCGGACATCGAGCAGAACCGGCTGCAGGACGATCATCCGCTGTCGACCGCGATCATGGATCAGATTCATTCGCGGCGCGTCATCTACGTCGCGGTGCTGCTCCACGACATCGCCAAGGGGCGCGGCGGCGATCATAGCGTCCTCGGCGCCGAACTGGCGCTGCGGGTGTGCCCGCGATTGGGGCTGAGCGAGGCCGAGACCGAGACGGTGTCGTGGCTCGTGCGCTATCACCTGCTGATGTCGGCGACTGCGTTCAAGCGCGACCTTGCCGACTTCAAGACGATCCTCGATTTCGCGCAAATCGTGCAGAGCCCCGAGCGTCTGCGCCTGCTGCTCGTCCTCACCGTCGTCGATATTCGCGCGGTGGGGCCCGGCGTGTGGAACAGCTGGAAACGGCAATTGCTGACCGAGCTGTTCGACGCGGCCGAGGAAGTCCTGCGTCTCGGCCACAAGCAACGCGGGCGCGAGGCGCGGATCGAGGCCAAGAAAGACGCTGTCGCCGCGCTACTCGCGATGGACGATAAGGCTTTTGCCAAGCTCATCAAACGCCTCCCCGAAAGCTATTGGATCGCCGAACCCGTCGAGGTCATCGCGGCCAATCTTCGGCATATTCAGGACGCGGGCAACGCGCCGCTCCATATCGCCGCGGTCCCCGATCAGGATCGCGGCGCGACCCTCGTCATGGTGCTCGCCGCCGACCATCCGGGGCTCTTCTACCGCATGGCGGGGGGGGATCCACCTTGCGGGCGGCAACATCATCGACGCGCGCATCCACACGACGCGCGACGGGCTCGCGCTCGACAATTTCCTCGTTCAGGACCCGCTCGGCCGCCCCTTCGCCGAGGCGGGACAGATCGGCCGCCTGACCCGCGCGATCGAGGATGCGCTCGCCAACCGGCAGAAATTGCTCCCGAAACTCGAAGCGCGCGCCTTGCCGCGCACCCGCGCCGAAGCCTTCCGTATCGCCCCCAGCGTCTTCGTCGATAACAAGGCGTCGAACCGCTTCACGGTGATCGAGGTCAATGCGCAGGACCGCCCTGCGCTGCTCAACCAGCTCGCCTATGCGCTCTTCCAGTCGAAGGTGACGGTGCACAGCGCGCATGTCGCGACCTATGGCGAACGTGCGGTCGACACTTTCTATGTGACCGACCTGATCGGCGACAAGATCGACGGCGCGGCGCGGGTCAGGAGCCTCGAAAAGCGCCTGCTCGAAGCCGCCGCGAGCCGGAGCGAGGAAGCGGTGGCGGCATAAGCGCCATGCGCGAACTCGACATCGCGATCGCGGGTTGCGGTCCCTGCGGGCTCGCCTCGGCCCTGCTGCTCCGCCGCGCGGGGCACCGCGTCACCCTGTACGAGCGTTTCGATACGCCGCGGCCGATCGGGTCGGGGCTGATGCTCCAGCCGACGGGGCTGGCGGTGCTCGCCGAACTCGGGCTGTCGGATGCGATCCTTGCCGCCGGGTCGCGGATCGACCGCCTGTCGGGACGCGAGGGCAGCCGGACGGTCCTCGATGTCCGCTATTCGGCGCTCCGCGGGCGCGACGCCTTCGGGATCGGCATCCACCGCGCCAGCCTGTTCTCGATCCTTCATGACGCGGTTCTCGCGCAGGATATCGCCGTCCACACCGACCATTTCGTGACGGGGAGCCGGCCCGTGGGCGCGGGACGCAGCCTATGCTTCGCCGGGCGCGAACCGAGCCGCGCGTTCGATCTGGTGATCGATGCGCTCGGAACGCGCACCCCGCTCGCGCCGCCGACGGGGCGCGACCTCGCTTATGGTGCGCTGTGGGCCAGCCTCGACTGGCCGCCGGGCGGCGATTTCGATCCGCGCGCACTCGAACAGCGTTACGCGCGCGCGAACATCATGGTCGGGGTGCTTCCTGTCGGTACGCCGCCGGGATCGCAGACTGCGCAAGCGGCCTTCTTCTGGTCGCTGAGGGGAGACCGGCTGGCGGCATGGCGCGCGGCGGGATTGCGGGCCTGGAAGGACGAGGTGCTCGCGCTCTGGCCCGCCTGCGCGTCGCTGCTGTCGCAGATCGACGATCCCGATCAGTTGACCTTTGCGCGTTATACCCACCGGACGTTGCGGTCACCCGCCGAACCCGCGCTCGTCCATATCGGCGATGCCTGGCATTCGGCGAGCCCCCAACTGGGGCAGGGGGCGAATATGGCGTTGCTCGACGCGTGGGCGCTCGCGACGGGGCTGGCCGGCGTGCACGACATCGACGCCGGGATCGCGCGAGCGGTCGCGCTTCGCCGCCGCCACGTCCGCGTCTACCAGTGGCTGACCGCGCTGCTCACGCCGGTCTATCAGTCGGACAGCCGCGTGCTGCCGATGATCCGCAACCGGCTTGTCGGTCCGCTGTCGAAACGATGGCCCGCGACAGTGATTCAAGCCGCGATGGTCAGCGGCCTCGTCGCAAATCCGTTGCGCGTGCTGGGCCTCGACCGGCGCCGGTAGAATGCGGCGCCGGGGCGACTCAGCCCCGCAGCGTCGCCCCGACCTTCGCCGCTGCCGCGACCACCTTGTCGGCGATCGCTTTCAGCTCGGCATCGGTGAAGCTCTTCTCCATCGGCTGCAGCTCGACCTCGACCGCCAGGCTGACCTGCCCCTCGGGCACGCCCTGGCCGGCGAAGCGGTCGAACAGCCGCGCGTCGACGATCGCCGTCTTGTCGGCACCGCGGATCGCGCGGACCAGATCGCCCGCCGCCAGCGCCGCCGGGGCGAGGAAGGCGAAGTCGCGCCGCACCGATTGCAGCGCGGGCGGCGTAAAGGCTGCGCGCGCCGGGCCGCTCGCGCGCTTTGCGGGGATCGCGTCGAGGAAGATCTGCACCGCCATCACCGGGCCGTCGACGTCGAAATGCTTCGCCAGCGCCGGATGCAGCGCGCCGAATTCGGCAAGCACCGCCTTCGGGCCGAGGCGCAGCGTCGCCGACTGGCCCGGATGCCAGATGCCGGCGTCGGCAACGGGCTCCATGACCTGCAGCCGGTCGGCGGGCGCCCCGCGGCGTCGAGCAGCGCGAGCGCCGCCGCCTTTCTGGCTGCCGGTGGGT
>JACDQN010000040.1 GCA_015657575.1 Sphingopyxis sp. | reverse complement strand
CGCCGCCAAGCTCGGCGTCGTCGCGCTGTCGCAGTCGATCGCGCTCGACATGGCGCGCGTCGGCGTCCGCTCGAACTGCATCGCCCCCTTCGCGTGGAGCCGCATGACCTCGTCGATCCCCGCGACCACCCCCGCCGAGCAGGAGCGCGTCAAGCGCCTGCAGGAAATGTCCCCCGACAAGATCGCCCCGCTCGTCGCCTATCTGGCCTCCGATCTGTCGAAGGACGTCACCAACCAGATCTTCAGCGTTCGCAAGAACGAGATCCTTCTCTTCTCGAAGCCGCGCCCCATCCGCTCGATGGCGAAGCTCGAAGGCTGGACCGCAGAGGCGATCGCCGACGAACTCATCCCCGCCTTCCGCCCCGCCTTCGCGCGCGCGACGAGGTGTCGGCGCACGTCTTCCCCCTACGACCCGATCTGAGGAAAAGCCCATGAGCAACCCCGGCATGGATGCGGACGTCTTCGAGCAATTCATCGAACAGCTCGAACGCTATGTGCGCGAGCGCTTCTCCCCGCCGAGAAGGACATCATCGAGAGCGACGCGATCCCCGCCGAAATTCTCGCCGAACTCCGCGACATGGGCCTGTTCGGCCTGACGATCCCCGAGGACTATGGCGGCGCGGGAATGAACGTCAGCCAGTATATCCGGACGATCCACACGATCAGCTATGCCATGCCGGCGTTCCGCTCGATCATCTCGATCAACATCGGCATGTTCGCCTCGGCGCTCAAGAATGGCGGCACCGAGGCGCAGAAGGCCGAGTGGCTGCCGCGCGTCGCCGCGGGCGAGATCGCCTGCTTCGGCCTCACCGAGCCCGGCTCGGGGTCGGACTCGGCGGGGCTCCAGACGACCGCGACGCAGACCGACAACGGCTGGGTGCTGAACGGCACCAAACGCTACATCACCAATTCGCCCTTCGCCAAGGTCGGCCTGATCATGGCGCGGACGAGCAAGGAGAATCTGCCCAAGAACGCGCATGTCTCGGCCTTCGTCGTCCCCTTCGACGCCCCCGGCATCACCATCGGCAAGTCGGACAAGAAGATGGGCCAGGCGGGCAGCCACATCGCCGATGTCGTGATGGATGACGTCCGCGTCGGCGGCGAGGCGCTGCTCGGCGGCGAACTCGGCAAGGGCTTTGCCTATGCGATGATGAGCCTCGACAACGGCCGCATGTCGGTCGGCGCCGCCGCGACCGCCTACGCCCGCCGCGCGCTCGACAGCGCGGTCCGCTACGCGACCGAGCGCAAGGCGTTCGGCGAACCGATCGCCAACTTCCAGCTCATCCAACAGATGCTCGCGCAGAGCGAGATCGACATCTACGCCGCCGAATGCATGATGGCGGACGTCACCCGCCGCGCCGACGCGGGCGAGAATGTCCTGCGCAAGGCCGCGGCGTTCAAGGTCTTCGCCAGCGAAATGTGCGGCCGCGTCGTCGACGCCTGCGTCCAGGTCTATGGCGGCGCGGGCTATCTCGCCGAATATGACGCCGAGCGTTTCTTCCGCGATGCGCGCATCTATCGCATCTACGAAGGCACGACGCAGATCCTGCAGCTCCAGATCGCCAAGCATATGCTGCGCGAGTTCAACGCGAATGCATAGGGTCGCCGCATTCAAAGCCCCTCCCTCAGGGGAGGGGTTGGG
>JACDQN010000382.1 GCA_015657575.1 Sphingopyxis sp. | reverse complement strand
TTCGGCCGCGGTCGCGCCGCGCGGCGCGAGGCCGAGGAGGATCAGGCACATCACCGAGGTGACGGTCAGCGGCGTCACGCGGTTCGCCTCGACCGCCACCGCGAAGGCGATCTTCTCGAGCGCGCGCTTGTCGTCGGGACCGGGGGCTTCATCGATGATCACCGGATTGCCGATGTCGAGGCGGATGCGGCCCGAGGGTTCTTTGAGGCTCTTCATATAGCCGAGGAACCACGACAGGCTCTCGGGCTTCTTGTTGCGCCCGGTCTGTTCGGCGGCATATTCCTCGACGTCGCGGATCAGGTCGAAGCTGGTGACGAACGGCACGAAATGCACGTCGCGCGTCCCCGTCGCGTGCGCCGCGTCGAGGACATATTTCATCAGGCCATATTTGGGCGGCATCAGCTTGCCGAGCCGCGAGCGCGTCCCCTCGAACGCCCAGCTCAAGGGGAAGCGCTTGGCGAGCAGCCAGGCGATATAGTGGCGCAGCACCAGCTTGTAGACCGGCTGGTCCTGGAAGCTCCGCCGGATGAAGATCATCCCCGAACGGCGGAAAAATTCGCCCATGACCGCGAAGTCCAGGTTTGCGCCGCCGAAGCTGTGCAGCATCGGCATGTCGTTTTCATAGGTCAGCCGGCTCGGCGTCGCGCCGTCGATATAGGTTTTGTGCGTGAACAGGATCGCGGTCGGATGTTCGCGCAATATATTGCGCAGCCTTGCGACCTCGGTGGCATTGACCTCCATCTCGGGCGCATACCCCCCGAACATCATCCGGTCGAGACGTGCGCGAAGATCAAGAAAAAGCGCCGAAGGCCGCGCAATAACCTCCTTCATCAACGGCCGCGCCTCGCGATAGAGGTCACCGACCGGGCGGCCCGTCTTTTCGGCCAGATCGGCGAGCGCGGCGCGGAACTTGGGGCTGGTGCGCAGACCATCGGCAACGAAACGCGGCACCTTGTAGCGGGTGCCGCGAATGCCGCGCTCGGCAACGTCGAGCGCCAGCGCCGCCTGCCGCGCGACGAAGCCCGCAAATTCGGGACTGTCGGCGCCCTCGCCATCGCCGCCGCCGGTCTGCGCGCAGAAGCGGTCACGAAGCGTATCGAGCGTCGCCGCCTCGCCGACGAGGATTTGCGCGCGGCGACGGTCGCGAAGCAGGATCAGCCGCGCGCGCAGCGACCCCGGATGCCGCGGATCCCCGAAAATCAGGTGCCGGAGTTTGAGCGCGCGGTCGCGGTCGAACCCGGGGATGCGCCACGCAACGCGAAGCGGCACGACCTGCCGCGACGCCGCGCCACCGAGGCGCGCACGGAGCACGTCGACGGGGAGCGCATGATCGCCGTCCTCGATGTCGAGGCTCGCCCATTGCGGCTCGGAATCACCCGACGTCGCATGGATCCAGTCGAGCAAAATGCTCCGCTCGACCCCGTTGCGCGCGTCGATGATATAGAGCCGGTCGGCCGCCTCCTCCGCCACGATCTGGGTGCGGGGCGTTCCGTCGGCCACCGCTTAGCCGGTCTTTCCCTTGCGGGCGGGCTTTTTGGCCGCAGCCTTCTTCTTCGGCGCCGGTTTTTTGGCAGGCGCCTTCTTTGCCGGCTCGGGCTTCGCAGCGGCCTTCTTCACCGACTTCGGCGGGGCCTCTTCCTTCACCACCGCCTCCGCTGCGCTTTCCTCCGGCTGGCCGAGCGTGCGCAGGAACATGTTCCGCACGTCGCGGACATGGTTGTTCAGCGTCTTGACGCTCCACTTCGACGTGTCGACCGGCGGCAGCACGGTGACGCGCACCGTCGCGGGGCGCATGACGAACTCGTTCTTGGGCGCGACGTCGGTGGCATTATGGATCACGATCGGGACGATCGGCACCCCCGCCTGCATCGCCAGATGGAAGGCGCCCTTCTTGAACGGCGCGAGCTTGGGGGTCAGCGTCCGCGTGCCCTCGGGCGAAATGCAGATCGACTTGCCCTCCTCGCGGATCGCATCGACCAGCGGCTCCATCGCCTTGATCGCGCTCTGACCATCGGCGCGGTCGACGAAGACGGTGCCGCCCCATTCCATCAGCTTCCCAAGGATGGGGATGTCCTTGATCTCCTTCTTCCCGACCCCGCCCATGTCGCGGCGGATGAGCTTGGCGAGGATCATGACGTCCGCCTTGCTCTGGTGGTTGAAGATGAAGACGCAGGGGCGCGACGACCACAGATGCCTCTCTTCCTCGACCTCCAGCTCGACGCCGGTGATCGCGGTCGCGAAATCGCCGAACAGCCCGATCGAGAAATTCGCCGCCTCGCGCTGCGAACGGGTCAGCGCCCAGATCGGCAGACCCGCGGCGAAGGCGCCGACAAGCGAGCCGGTGGCATAGATGGTGCGCGTATAATCGATCCACGACGGTGTGCCGCGGCTCGCGAAACGCTGCACCGGCCAGCCCCGTTCGTCTGCGATGCCCTTCAGCTTCATGTTCGGATTGAGCGGGCGCGGCTTGCCGACGCGCTCGAGCAACTCGATATCGTCGTCGCTGTCCGAGTAGAAAAAGCTCTGACCCAAATCGAGGCCATATTCTTCGGCCAGTTCCTCCGCCGCGAGCACCTTGCCCTCGCCGAAGCAGAGCGGGCGGATGATGTCGCCGGTGAAGACGCCATCCTCGATCTCGTAGGACGAGCATTTGATGTCGGTGATGCCGAGGTCCCGCGCGGTAGGCTCGATCTGGTAGATCGTCGCCGACGAGATGATCGCGACGCGGTGGCCCTTCGCCTGATGCGCCTCGATGATCGCGCGGGTCTCTGGATAGATCTTCCGCGCGATATGCTTCTTGTAGAGCTCCTCGCCGAACTCGATGAAGCTTTGCTCGTCGACGCCCTTCATGAATTTGGCGGCGCCCGACATCAGCCCGGAAAAACCGATGGTGCCAAGGCTGTGCTGCGCGATGACCTGCGCGGTCTCGGCGATTTCCTCCATCGACATTTCGCGGCGCTGGAATTTCTCGCGCAGCATCGCGGTCGCCGAATAGCCCGAGATGATCGTGCCGTCGAAATCGAAGAGCGCGGCGATATGCGATCCGGGTTCGGACGCCAGAACTTCTTCCAAATGTGGCTGCGGCCTCGGCACGCGCATCTCCCCGCCAACGGCTATGTTGCCGCTTTCCCCTGCACGATGGCAGTAAAGATGGCGTTTATCAATGGCGCGAAAGTGCGGATGCCTCGCGTGCGAGTGTCTCGATTCTGGCCGGGTCGAGCGGCCCCGACGGGACCACCCAGCTACCGCCGACGCAGAGCACCGCGTCGAGCGCGAGCCACTCGGGCGCACTCGCCAGCGTGATGCCGCCGGTCGGGCAGAAGCGCGCGTTGCCGAAGGGGCCGGCGAGCGCCTTCAGCGCCGGAACGCCGCCGCTGGTGGCCGCGGGGAAGAATTTGAAACGCGAGAGGCCGAGGTCCATGCCGCGCATGATGTCGCCGGCATTCGCGGTGCCGGGCAGGAAGGGAATGCCGCTCGCGACCGCCGCCTTGCCGAGATTGTCGGTGAGCCCCGGCGAAACGATGAATTCGGCGCCCGCGTGGATCGCGCTGTTCAGCATCGCGGGATCGAGTACGGTGCCTGCGCCGACGACCGCACCCTTCACCGCCTTCATCGCGGTGAGCGCATCGAGCGCCGCGGGGGTGCGCAGCGTCACTTCGAGCACGGGCAGGCCGCCCGCGACGAGCGCTTCGGCCATCGGCACCGCATCCCCGACGCGGTCGATCACGATCACCGGGATGACGGGCGCGAGCGCCATGATCTGGTCGATGGACTGGGTCAAACTACGGTCTCCATGGCGGCGAGAATCGCCGACCCGCCCTTTTCGGCTTCGTCGGCATGGTGGCGGAACAGGGCGAACAACTCGCGCCCGACGCCGAGTGCGGGTGGCGGGGCGATGGCGGGCATCCGCGTGGCCCATTCGGTTTCGTCGACAAGCGCGACCGCTTCGCCGTTGACCGCACAGACGCGGACGACGTCGCCGTCCTTGAGATAGGCGAGCGGGCCGCTCACGCCATCGGGACCGGGCAAGGCTTCGGGCGAGAGGTGGATCACCGCGGGCACCTTGCCGCTGGCGCCCGACATGCGGCCGTCGGTGAGCAAGGCGACGCGGTAGCCCTTGTCCTGCAGCACGCCGAGCGCGGGAGTCAGCTTGTGCAATTCGGGCATGCCGTTGGCGCGCGGCCCCTGGAAGCGGACGACGACGACGACATCGCGGTCGAGTTCGCTCGCCTTGAACGCGGTCAGCACCTGATTCTGGTCGTCGAATATCCGGCACGGCGCCTCGATCGTCCAGCGATCCTCGGCAACCGCGCTGGTCTTGATGATCGCGCGGCCGAGATTGCCCGCGAGCAGGCGCATCCCGCCGTCGGGCGAGAAGGGCTGCGCGACGGGGCGCAGCATCGTATCGTCGCGGCTCGTTTCGGGAGCGGCCTGCCAATGAAGTTCGTCGTTCACCAGCACGGGTTCGGCCGCATAATCGGCCATCGTCCCGCCGACGGTCAGCACGTCGCCATGCAGCAGCCCGGCGCCGAGCAATTCGCGCACCACATAACCGATGCCACCCGCGGCGTGGAAGTTGTTCACGTCGCCCGCGCCGTTCGGATAGACGCGCGCAAGCAGCGGCACCGCGTGGCTGAGCTCGTCGAAATCCTGCCAGTCGATGACGATCCCCGCCGCACGCGCGATCGCGGGCAGGTGGATCGCATGATTGGTCGAGCCGCCGGTCGCGAGCAGACCGATCGCGGCGTTGACGATCGCCTTTTCGTCGATGCAGCGCGCGAGCGGGCGATAATCGTCGCCGTCCCAGCCGATCGCGGCGATGCGGTGCGTTGCGGCGCGGGTCAGTTCCTGGCGCAACTTGGTGCCTGGATTGGTAAAGGCGCTGCCGGGGATGTGCAGCCCCATCAGCTCCATCATCATCTGGTTGCTGTTCGCGGTGCCATAGAAGGTGCAGGTGCCCGCGCCATGATAGCTCGCCGCCTCGGCCTCGAGCAGTTCGTCGCGGGTCGCCTTGCCCTCGGCTATAGAGCCTGGCGGACGCGCTGCTTTTCCTTGTTCGCAAGCCCCGAGGGCATCGGCCCGGCGGGGATCAATATCTGCGGCAGATGACCGAAGCGCAGCGCGCCGATCAAG
>JACDQN010000381.1 GCA_015657575.1 Sphingopyxis sp. | reverse complement strand
GCCGCTCGACAGCTGGCCCGACAACGGCAATCTCGACAAGGCACGCCGCCTGCTGTGGCCGATCAAGCAGAAATATGGCAACAAGATCAGCTGGGCCGATCTGTTCATCCTGACCGGAAACGTCGCGATCGAGAGCATGGGCGGCCCGGTGTTCGGCTTCGGCGGCGGCCGCGCCGACGTGTTCGAGCCCGAGCGCGACATCTATTGGGGCAGCGAAGACAAGTGGGTCAACCAGGGCGTCCAGACGCGCATCGCCCCCGAGCACGGGATGCACGAGCTCGAAGGCCCGCTCGCCGCGATCCAGATGGGGCTGATCTACGTCAATCCCGAAGGGCCGCAGGGCAATCCGCATGACGACGAAGGCATGGCCCGCGACATGAAGGAGACCTTCGCGCGCATGGCGATGAACGCCGAAGAGACGGTCGCGCTCACCGCGGGCGGCCATACCTTCGGCAAGGCGCACGGTAATGGCGATGCGTCGCTGCTCGGCAACGCGCCTGCGGGCGGCGACCTCGTCGCGCAGGGCTTCGGTTGGGTGAGCAGCCACGAAAGCGGCGGTATCGGCGAGCATACGGTGACGAGCGGAATCGAAGGCGCGTGGACCAACACCCCCAAGGAGTGGACCGAGAATTATTTCCGCCTGCTCTTCGACTATGACTATGAGCTGGTGAAGTCGCCCGCGGGCGCCAACCAGTGGCAGCCGGTGGGCCAGAAAGAGGAGGATATGGCGCCGGCGGCGTGGGATCCGAACATCAAGGTCCCGACGATGATGACCACCGCCGACATGGCGCTGAAGCGCGATCCCGAATTCCGCGCGATCAGCGAGCGGTTCCGCGCCGATCATGAGGCCTTCAAGGACGCCTTTGCGCGCGCCTGGTTCAAGCTGACCCACCGCGACATGGGTCCCAAGGTCCGCTATCTCGGCCCCGAAGTGCCCGCCGAGGATCTGATCTGGCAGGATCCGGTTCCGGCCGGCACCATGCCGTCGGAAGCGGACGTCGAGGCCGTGAAGGCGAAGATCGCCGACAGCGGGCTGACCGTCAGCCAGCTGATCAAGACGGCGTGGGCCTCGGCGAGCACCTATCGCAAGTCCGACCATCGCGGCGGCGCCAACGGCGCGCGCGTCCGTCTGGCGCCGCAGAAGGATTGGGAGGTCAACGAACCGGCGATGCTCGCCAAGGTGCTCGATACGCTCGATGGGCTGCGCGGCAATCTGTCGATGGCCGATGCGATCGTGCTGGGCGGCGTCGTGGGCCTTGAAAAGGCGATCAAGGACGCCGGTTATAATGTCGCGGTGCCTTTCACCGGTGGCCGCGGCGATGCGACCGCCGAACAGACCGACGCTGAAAGCTTTGCGGTGATGGAACCTGAGGCCGACGCCTTCCGCAACTATGTCGGCAAGAAAAAGCTGGCGGTGAAGGTCGAGGAAATGATGCTCGACCGCGCCTCGCTGCTTGGTTTGTCGGTGCCCGAGATGACGGTCCTCGTCGGCGGCCTGCGCGTCCTCGGCGCCAATCACGGCGAGCGCGGGCACGGCCACTTCACTAAGCGCTCGGGCCAGCTGACCAACGACTTCTTCGTCAACCTCTACGACATGACCAATGTCTGGAAGGCGGCCGAAGGCAGCGACGACGAATATGTCGCCACCGACCGCAAGGGGGGCGGCGAGACCTGGCGGGCGACGCGCGCCGACCTGATCTTCGGCTCGAACGCCGAGCTGCGCGCCGTCGGCGAAGTCTATGCGCAGTCCGACAATGGCGAGACGTTCGTGCGCGACTTCGTCAAGGCCTGGACCAAGGTGATGACGCCGACCGTTTCGACCTCGCCTGATCGGCGCCCCGGTCCGCATCATCGCGCGG
>JACDQN010000380.1 GCA_015657575.1 Sphingopyxis sp. | reverse complement strand
TGGAAGGGACCGTTGGATGGCGGGTGGGGTTTATCCGGGGACGTTCGATCCGATCACGCTCGGGCATATGGACATCATCCGGCGCGGCGCGAAGCTCGTCGACCGGCTCGTCATCGGGGTGACGACGAACATCACCAAATCGCCGCTGTTCGACGACGACGAGCGGATCGAAATGGTCCGCCGCGAGGTGGCGAGCATCGGGGGCGACATCCGCGTCGTCGGCTTCAACTCGCTGCTGATGGACTTTGCGACACGCGAGGGTGCGGGCGTCATCATCCGCGGGCTGCGCGCCGTCGCCGACTTCGAATATGAATATCAGATGGCGGGCATGAACCAGCAGCTCAACGACCGGATCGAAACGGTATTTCTGATGGCCGACGTCGGCTGCAGCCGATCGCGTCGCGCCTCGTCAAGGAGATCGCGATCTTTGGAGGCGAGATCCACAAGTTCGTCACGCCCGCCGTGCGCGAGGCCGTCGTTTCGCGCATCGCCGAACGCGGGCTGCGCCAGGGTGAAGGCTGACACCGATCATTGAGCGTTCAGCTTTTTCCCGCTAGGGCGCGCCAGTCGGGGCGCAAATCCTGTTTATCATCAAAGGCCGATCCAGCATGAAATTCTCATTCCGCCCCTTGGTTCTGACGGCGATGGCACTCGGTCTCGCGGCCTCGGCCGCTGCGCAGGACGCGCCGCCCGCGCCGGCGCCCACTCCGGAAACCAGCCAGCCGGCGCCTGTGGAAACACCGCCGCCTGCCGTCGAAACGCCGCCCGCGGCTCCGACGACCGAAGCCGCTCCGGTGACGACCGACGTTCCCGCCGCCCCGCCGCCGATGGCGCCCGAGCTCTACATGGGCGTGCCCGAATATATGCTCAATATCGACCTCTCGACCGGTGGCCGGGTCGTCGTCCAGCTCTTCCCGAATATCGCGCCGAACCATGTCGAGCGGATCAAGCAGCTGGCGCGCGCGGGCTTTTACGACGGGTTGAAATTCCACCGCGTGATCGATGGGTTCATGGCGCAGACCGGCGACCCGAGCGCGACGGGGCAGGGCGGTTCGCAGCTTCCCGACCTCAAGGCCGAATTCAACGGCCAGCCGCACCTGCGCGGCGTCGTGTCGATGGCGCGTGCCGAAAATGAGGACAGCGCGAACAGCCAGTTCTTCATCATGTTCCAGCCGCGCTTTGCGCTCGACCGCCGCTACACCGCTTTCGGCCGCGTCGTGTCGGGCATGCAATATGTCGATGCGATCCAGAAGGGCGAGCCGCCCGCGGTAATGTCGCGCATGGTTCAGGTCTCGGTCGCCGCCGACAACAAGCCGGTGCCGCCGGCGTCGATGCTCGTCGAGGACAAGCCCGCCGCACCCACCGAGGTCAGCGTCGACCAGCTCAACGCCCCGATCCGTTAAGCCCCAGCGCGCGCACGGAAAATCCATGCGCGTCGACGCCTTCGATTTCGAATTGCCGAACGAGCGCATCGCGCTGCGCCCCGCGCGGCCGCGCGATGCCGCGCGCATGCTCGTCGTCGAGCAGGGTGGGCTGACCGATGCGGGGGTGCGCGACCTGCCGGCGTGGCTGCGCGCGGGCGACTGCCTCGTCTTCAACGACACACGCGTGATTCCGGCCCAGCTCGAGGGGCGGCGCGGAGTCCGTGCGGGAGGACGCGCGCCAGACGCGCTCGGGGCGCGCATCGGCGCGACCTTGCACAAGCGCATCGACCTGCGCCGCTGGCAGGCGTTCGTCCGCAACGCCAAGAGGCTGCGCGTCGGCGAAACCATCGACTTCGGCCAAGGCGTCGAGGCGCTTGCCGAGGAGCGGCTCGCCGACGGCAGTTTCGTGCTCGCGTTCGCGGGCAAAGAGCCCGTCGAACTGCTGCTCGAACGCGCGGGCACCATGCCGCTCCCGCCCTATATCGCGGGCAAGCGCGCGACCGATGCCGACGACCGCAGCGACTATCAGACGATGTTCGCGCGCGAGGACGGCGCGGTCGCCGCGCCGACCGCGGCGCTGCATTTCACGCCGGAGTTGCTGGCCGCGCTCGCGGCGGCGGGGATCGCGACCGAAACGCTGACTTTGCATGTCGGCGCCGGTACCTTCCTGCCGGTGAAGGCCGACGATACCGAAGATCATGTGATGCACGCCGAATGGGGACGGATCGAAGCCGACACCGCTGCCCGCCTCAACGCGGTGCGCGCGGCCGGCGGGCGCATCATCGCGGTCGGCACGACGAGCCTCCGCCTGCTGGAAAGCGCGGCGCGCGAGGACGGTACGATTGAGCCTTTCGCGGGCGACACCGCGATCTTCATCACCCCCGGCTATCGGTTCCGGGCGATCGACGGGCTGATGACCAATTTCCATCTGCCGCGCTCGACCTTGTTCATGTTGGTCAGCGCGTTGATGGGATTGGATAGGATGCAGAGCGCTTACGCCCACGCGATCGCAGATGAATATCGTCTTCTACAGCTATGGCGATGCGAGCTTGCCTGCTTCCCTGAATTGGGACAGTTTTTGCCCGGCGGGCGGTTTTATTTACAATATCGCAAGGCATTGACTGCAATGCAGGCTCCGACATTTGGGGCCAGAAAGTTTCTTGATGGACATGCCATCGCGGATCGAATCTTCCGAGGGGGAGGATGTTGCTGTCGAAGAGGGCCAGCGCGGCTTTTTCGGCAAGCTGAGCGCGCGGATCGCGCGGCAACGCGGCGAGACCGCGCCGAACCTGCACACCCGCGAAGCGTTGCTGCTGCTCCAGAATTATGAGGAAAGCCGGCAGGGCTGGTTCTGGTCGACCGACGCCAAGGGGCGTCTCACCTACATCACCGATTCGGTCGCGCGGCAGATGGGGCGCGGCAGTGCCGAGCTGCTCGGCACCGCCTTTACCGAATTGTTCCTGCCCGGCGACAGCCATGGCGAGCGGCAGCGTACCTTGCCGTTCCTGCTGACGCGTCAGTCGAAATTCGACGAATTGCCGCTGCGCGGGGCGTTCGAGGGCGACGATCGCTGGTGGGCGGTTTCGGGTCGGCCCTATTTCGACGGCGACAAATTCGCCGGCTATCGCGGCAGCGGCACCGACATCACCGCGCAGCGCCGCTCGGCCGAGGACGCCTCGCGGCTTGCGCTCTACGACTCGCTCACCGGGCTTGCCAACCGCTTCCACATCTCGAAGAAGCTCGATTCGACGCTCGCGGCGTTTCAGCAGCAGCAACGCAGCTGCGCAATCATGCTGCTCGACCTCGACCGTTTCAAGCAGGTCAACGATACGCTGGGCCATCCGGCGGGGGACGCGCTGCTCAAGCAGGTCGCCGAACGGCTGCTCAAGATCGTCGGCGACAAGGAAATGGTCAGCCGCCTCGGCGGCGACGAATTCCAGATCATCCTTCCCGATCTCGAGGATCGCGGCAAGCTCGGCGACATGGCGGCCGACATCATCAACAGCCTGTCGCAGCCCTATTCGGTCGAAGGCAGTCGCTGCATCATCGGCGCCTCCGTCGGCGTCGCCATAGCCCCCTTCGACGGCCAATCGAGCGACGATCTCGTCCGCAACGCCGACCTTGCGCTCTATGCCGCCAAGGGCAACGGGCGCGGCCGTTTCAGCTTCTATTCGAGCGACCTGCACCAATCGGCGGAGGATCGCCGCATCCTCGAAGAGGATCTGCGCGATGCGCTGGCGCGCGGCGAGATGGAGCTTTTTTACCAGCCCGTCGTCAACGCGAAGTCGAACGTCGTCACCGGGGTCGAGGCGCTGATCCGCTGGACGCACCCCGATCGCGGCGTGATTTCGCCGGCGCTGTTCATTCCGATCGCCGAGGAAGCCAATCTGATCTGGCCGCTCGGCGAATGGGTGCTGCGCAAGGCGTGCGAAGAGGCCGCGCGCTGGCCGGGCGAGCTGCGCGTCGCGGTCAATGTCTCGCCGATCCAGTTCGCCAATCCCGACCTGCCCAAGATCGTCGCGAATGCGCTGGCGACCACCGGCCTGCCCGCGGACCGGCTCGAACTCGAGATCACCGAAAGCGTCTTCCTGGGCGATTCGGCCGAAACGGCGCGCATGTTCAAGGCGCTGAAGGGGCTTGGCGTGCGCCTCGCACTCGACGATTTCGGCACCGG